>CAKZOW010000103.1 GCA_937138345.1 uncultured archaeon
ATCTTAGGTTATATTTGTTTATTTATAAATCTATTTTTTTGTCGTATCTTATAGTGACAACAAAGAAAAGATTTAAATATTGGTGTTTATTGTGATTTATATGTTTAAATTGTTGGGTTATGTTGGTGCAAGTATTTCATTAATTAATTATTTTACTGGGTTTACCCATTTTATTGATACTAAGTATGTGATTCCAATGAAAAACAAATTCAGTGATTTTTATTCACTTAATCAAATTCCAGACTCAAATGATGGTTTTGTAGATAATTTTTTTTCACCTTTCCAAAAACAAGACATTATCTATAAGTTAGACAAAGAACATTCTCAGGCTATAACCGATGTTCTTAAGGCTATTCCTAAGAAATATCTTCATCAAACTACAAAGAGATCTATTTTAGCAGAAGAAGATTTATCCTCAATAATTTTAACTACTAGACAAGACCTACCTCTATCTTTTACACCAAAAAGTGTAAATGGAGCTATTTCTTTAGAATTTCTAATGGGCGTACAAGATATTTGTCCATACAATGATCCATCTTTTTACACAGGATATTTTGCTCCATTGATGAAAGTTCCTGTGAGTATGTTTTCTGCAATATACAAGAGGGATGTTAAAAATTTAGAAGAGCTAACTTGTTTTATGGAAAGTTTGTGCGGAGAAGATGTAGATTATTCTCGTGATGAAAATGTAATTTCTTTTTTAGAAAAGCAAGGAGTTAAAGAAAATTCTTTAGAAAATATTATTAGAAATATTGATTCTCTTTTTGTTGCTAAATATCGAGATGAAAATGAAGATTTAGCATATATGAAAGTATCTCGAAATTATAGGGCATCATCATCACAATTTTTTTGGGTTAACCGACTAAGAGGGATGTTTCCAAAGGATACTCCAAATCCATTAAGAGTATGTTATAATGGTTTTGATTCTTTTTCCATATGTGATGGTTTGGCAGTTACAACAAGTAAAGATGCAGAATCTCATCAAAATTATAGTGTAAAAGATTATAAAGAATACTTAAATTTATTCCAAAAATTCAAAGAAACAATACTTTCAAAGAAAGTTTCTAATTTACCCAAATCCTTAATGGAAGATCTGAGTTCTATTAATTTTGAAGAATTAAATGATATCTACTTGCAGAAATTATTTTCTAGGACTTTATTTCAGCAGGCATCTAGAACACAAGTTATGCAAAACAACATTTCGAAGTTATATTTTTCATCACATATGCCAGTTATTGATGAATTAGTAGAGAGAGCATATATGAATAAAGTTCCTTTGCAAGACATAAGAACATATTTTTCCCAAGCTTCAAATGACTATGTACAAAATAGATTTTTTTCTTATTTTAATGAGAGCTATCTACTAAATTTAGAAAATTCATCTCATTTTATGGGAGTTTCTGATATTGATATGAATTCAGAAAATGTTGTTATTTCTAAAGAGAATAACCATCCAGTATTTGTAGATCCATTACTGTCTATTAATGTTCCTATGCATGGTTTTTCTGAAGAGGTAGAAGGATTATCTTTAGCTTCACACCACTTAAGTTCACTTTATTTTCTTTCATCTAAAATGAATTCAGACTATTTTTCTTTACCTTATGATTTATCTGAAGAGAGTTATCTTAAAATGAGAACTACTTTTCCAATGTGGAAGGGAATTAATGCTACAAAAATTGGAGCATTTAAATTAATTCATGAAGGACTTGAGAGAGCACAACAATTCACATCTTCTATTCGTAATGGTGACCTTGAATAAGGTTGCTAACTAAATAGAGATGTTTTGTAAGAGTGTATGCAGAATTAGAGTATGCATTATTACCGCTATAAGAATTTAGATAATTAAATATTTCTTGACATTTTTCAATTATTAAATTAATTGTTTCTTCTTTATATGAAAGATAAAAATCAAATACTAACCCACTTAATTTTTCAATTTCACTTTCAAAAAATTCATCTCTTATTGAATACTTTTTTATTTTTCTTTGTAAATGAAGAGCTTCTCTTGATGCGAATAAAAAATGTGAAAATATGCTCCAGATATAATGAATATCTTGAGAGTTTTTATTTTTACTTATGAGTCGCTTAATTAAATTATCATACTTTTGAATTTTTTCAATTAACTTAGAAATATCTTTGTTAAAAATATGTGAGTAAATTAATTTTTGAAGCCCAACATATTTTAGAATCACTTTATCTATGTCTTCAACATGACTTATAATAGTTTCTTCTAGTTTAAATGAATTATCAGCTATTTTTATTGTTTCAAATCCCATGAGATATTTATCAGTAAATTCTTCTATCTCTTGTTCTGAGAAATGTTCTGTTTTAACATGAATTTCATCATATCCTTTTCTAAATGAATTAGCAACTTTGATTCTAAAAATAATTTCGTTATCAGAATTACAAGAAATAGTATTAATTTTTTTTTTATCTTTAGTACACTTTATTGAAATACTATTATCCCCAGTTAGTAAATCTACTTCATCACCTTTTTTGAGATTGTTTTCAACTATCCATTTTTTTGGTAAACTAATAGTAAATCCATTATTTCCTTGTTGAACAAGTTTTCTTTTCATAGAGTAATGACATAGTTCATATTATTAAATGTTTGT
>CAKZOW010000104.1 GCA_937138345.1 uncultured archaeon
AAAATAGCTTTGAGAGAAGTTAGAAAAGAAACTCTTATTCAACACGCTCCTCATAAAAATTCAAAAACTAATATAACTAACAGAGATGTTTTTAGAAATGCTTTTATAAAAAAACCAACACCTAAAGAAAATACACCAACTATAACTAAAAATAAATTTAATAAAAATGTTTTAGTAATAGGAGATTTACATTTACCTTTTTGTTTAGATGGTTATCTTGAACATTGTATCGAGATGTATAAACTTTATAGATGTAATGAAGTTGTATTTATAGGGGATATTATAGATAATCATGCATCCAGTTATCATGAAACTGACCCAGATGGAATGAATGCTGGTCAAGAACTATCATTAGCTATTTCTCAAATTCAAAAATGGTACAAAGCTTTTCCTAAAGCAACAGTAATTATTGGTAATCACGATAGATTAATTATGCGTAAAGCATATTCTAGTGGTTTATCAAGACACTGGATTAGAGATTATAGTGAAGTACTTAAAGTTGATAATTGGAAGTTTCAAGAATCAATTGAAATTGATGGTGTATTATATATACATGGTGAAGGTGGTACAGCTAGAACTAAAATGAAAAATGATTTACAATCTGTTGTACAAGGGCATTTACACACACAATGTTATATTGAATGGTTAGTAGGAGCTAAATTTAAAATATTTGGTATGCAAGTTGGTTGTGGTATTGATCATAAATCATACGCAATGGCTTATGCCAAAGCAGGTAAAAAACCTGCAATTGCTTGTGGAGTTATATTAAAAGGTACAACTCCTATAAACTTACTTATGAATTTATAATGGGGGAAACGTGTGTATACCTACATAGACGTAATGACAATAATCAAGTATTCTATGTAGGTATAGGTTCAAAATACAGAGCCAATGCTATTAAACAGCGTACTGATTGGTGGAAGAGAATTGTTAATAAATATGGACATACTGTTGAAATAATTAAAGAGAATTTAAAATGGTATGATGCTGCTACAATAGAAATTGATTTGATTTCTAAGTATGGTAGAATGGATTTAGGAACTGGGGTATTATGCAATATGACAGATGGTGGAGAAGGAGCTAAAGGTCGTATTCTTTCAGAATCTCATAAAGAAGCTATTCGTATAGCTAATACTGGTAAAAAACATAGTTTAGAAACTAGAGAAAAATTATCTATTGCTAATACTGGTAATATACAATCTCAAGAAAGTATTGATAAACAAGTACTGTCTAAATTATATTCTGATAAATATAAAAAAGGAAGTAGTCAATATAAGGGAGTTAGTTGGTGCCCAAAAAGAAATAAATGGAGAGCTAATATCTATTATAAAGGAAAACAAACTCATTTAGGATATTTTTTAGATGAATATGAAGCATTTCTTAAATACACAGAATATTTAAAAATTAAAGAATTAGAACTTATAAATAAACAATAATACACATATTTTGCTTATCATAAGAACAGCACACTATAATATGTATTTTAACTATGACCCACATAACATACTATATGAATTGTTTTGTGGGTTTTTTAATATAAAAAACAAATAAACAATGAATATTTCCAAATTAGTGTATGATGTGAGAGAAAGTCTCAAAGAATACTCAGATGACACAGAATTATCAGATTCTTACATTATATATCTTTATGATATAAAGAGGTCTAAATATCTTAGACAAGATATTAATAACTCACAAAGAACTATTGATATTTCTGTATTACAAAGCTTATGTTTAGAACTTGAAGAGGTTAATGTTAATGAGTGTGGTATTGAATTAGGTTGCGAAACTATTATTAGAAGTAAACGTCCTATACCAACCCCATTACAATTACATACTAAAACAGCTTTAACTAGAGTTGCACCAGTAGATAGAATATCAAAGCCTTTTAACTTAATAAGTAGAGAAAAAGCTATATATACTTCAGGAGCACCGTTTCCTAATGCTATATATGCCTTTTTACATAATGATAATCATATTTATTTAACTAGTAAAGGGAACGCCTTAAATCTTTTAGAATATATTAATGTAACAGGGGTGTTTGAAAATCCATTGGATTTAATTGAGTATCAAACTTGTTATTCATGTGATAGCCCAACAGCCTGTTTTGATATTGAAACAACAGATTATCCTGTACAACCTCATTATATAGATGTTATTAAAAATGAAATTGTAAATGAATTAGCTAGATTAGATGTTATTAAAGAAGATAAAACAAACGACTCTGTAGATGAATAAAAGAACTGCTGGTAAAATAAAAGCTCATTTTGGAATGAGTGATTATTATAAATATTACAGGAAGACTGTTGATAATCCAGTAAGTTTATCTACATATTCTAAAGTAATATCAACATTTAATAATGCTATTATAGATAAAGTATTAAATGATAATCTTGAATACTTAATACCTATCATAGGATTGAGGTTAAGTATTCGGAAGGATAAACGTGAGGCTAAAATTAAAGATGGTAAACTTTATATAAATAAACCTGTAGATTGGCAAGCCACTAATAAATTATGGGATGAAGACCCTGAAGCTAAAAAAAATAAAATTAGAGTTAGATACTTAAATACTCATACTTCAGGGTATGTATTTAGAATACACTGTAGTAAATTTTTAAGTAGATTAAAAAATAAACACTTTTTCAAATTCAAACCAAGTAGAAAATTTCAAAGAAGTTTAGCAGATAGAATAAATGATACTTCTAAAGATAAATTTGATGCATTTTTACTTCATAAAAAATAAAATATATGTATAATGGCAAAACACTTTCACTTTCATCTATAGTATGGAAGGTAATGAAAAACCCAATGGTCTCAGATTTATCTTATGAGGAGGCTGCTGAATTTGCATTAGAATTCATTAGATTAATAGGTGCTCCATTAGTATTTAGTGATATTATTACAGAACCTATTCAGCTTAATATGTATAAAGCTAGATTACCTGAAAATTTATTATATATTAAAGGTGTTAAATATATAAAAGACTTTTGTGATAACAATTCATTATGTAATGGTATTGCCTTATCACACGCTACTGATATATATCACGCAGGAAGCTCTCCAAGTACTTGTAATCAATTTCAAGGATTTACATATGTAGTTGACAAAGGTATTATTAAAACGTCTTTAGAAGAAGGTTATATAGTTATTTCATATAAAGGATTAGCTTTAGATGAAAATGGTTATCCATTAATACCAGATGATGAACCTTTTAAAATTGGATTGGAATATTATATTTTACATAGATATTTAGAACCAATGTATTTAATGGGTAAAATTACTGATAAAGCATTTGGGTATATAGAACAAAAAAGACATTTTTATACAGCTAGAGCTAATAATTCATTACAAATGCCTGATATAGATCATATGGAATCTATTATGAATGGTTTAAATAGAATTGTTATTAATTCAACTGCCCAACAAAATTTCTTTAGAACATATGGAAGTAAAGAAAATACTAAACCTTTTAAATAGTTATGAATAAACAAGCTAAATTTACAGTACAAGGAATGTCTCAAGACATTTCTAAAGCTAAACATCCTAATAATCTGTCTTTTGAAAATAGAAATATTCGTATTATAAATACAGATAGTCAAAGTTCATTGGCTGTAACTAATGAAAAAGGTAATAAATTTTTATTACAAATACCAAATCCTCAGTTAGATTTAAGTAATAATCAAGTAATATATAATGGTAAAACTTTACCTTATAACAATAAAGTTGGTAATGAAATAACTAATGGTGATTTACCAACAGTTTCATTAGATCAAACTATTATAGGTAAAATTGAAACTAGGCAAGGTGTTATTTTATTTACTACAGATAATAATGGTTTTGATTGTATATGGGAAATTCCTGATTTACTATCAAATTCTATTGATATTAATTTGTTATATTGTAGAAATTTAGGTTTTTCTACAAATAATCCTATACAAGCTATATTTAATTATGAAAATGAAATAATACAAAAAGTATATTGGGTTGATGGTAAATCTCAATTAAGATTTTTAAATACTAGACATAGTGTTGAAAATGGAGATTTAGAGGAGCTTATTGATTTAAATTCAAATTCAATAAATACTGTTGGAAATTATTCATTATCCCAACCATTATTAACAGATATTTCAGGAGGAGGTATTCATACGGCTGGAGTTATTCAATACGCTTATAATTTATATAAGTTAAATGGTGCGCAAACAACTATATCTCCTTTAAGTGAGCAGGTTAGTTTGGATAATAATTCTTTAGGTGGTGGAGCTATTAATGAAATTGTTGGAAGTACACCATCATTAATAATACCCACTTTAGATGAAAATTATAGTCATATTAAAATATATGCAATAAAATATACATCTTATAATCAAAATCCTAGTGTTAGTTTAATTGAAGATACTATTATAGATAGTTTTATAAATTATAGATTTTCAGATGATGGTAATAATATAAGTGATTTAACTTTGTCAGAATTTATATTTTTAGGTTCAAATCCTTTAATACCTAAACATATTGAATCTAAAGATAATAGATTATTTTCAGCTAATATAAAAGATACTGCTTATACTCTAGATATTGATATGAGAGCATATAGTCATGATAGTAATGGAAATTGTAAGTTATTTACAGGAAATGTTTATTATGAAAATGATGTAGTAAAAGGTCCTAATGAAACTTTTACATCAGGAACACCTATTATTAATTATAATTATTTAACTACATCAGACGCTATAAATCCTGATTATGATTTATATAAATATCATAAAAATGGTATTAATATTGGTGGTGAAGGTTTATTTATTAAATATGAAATAGTTCAAAAAACATCAAATCAATTAAATGGTAATATTAAATATTTAAAATTTTTAAAAGATGATGAAATATATAGATATGGTATACAATTTTATAATACTTTAGGTCAATATACTGAAGTTAAATGGATTGGGGATCATAAAGCACCATCAGGTAATTTAGAAGGTAATTATAATACTTTAAAAGTTGAAATAAATCAACCATCTTTTAATAATTATATTAATAGTTTAAATTTAAAACCTAATGAAATTCCTGTTGGTTATAAAATAGTTAGAGCTGAAAGAGATATTAGAGATAGAACTATTTTATGTCAAGGTAGTTTAACTGGGATGATGGTTCAGACAACAAGTGATGCTACTAATCCAGTTTATTGGGAAGATGAATTAAATAGAAGAAATCAATCTAGTCAAGAAGTTAAATTACCTCAAATATTAACAAGAGGTTTTGTAATGCCCGCTACTGAAAAATCTATATATCCTACATCACATCTTAAACAAATGTCTGAGGACAGTAAGCCTAATGATTCTGAAATATTTAAAGATGGTTCTACTAGTAATTATCATAATCAAAACTCTTGGCAATATACTAAAATGAATCAATTTCATAGTCCTGAAATATTATTTAATAACGGATTAACTTTTGGAAATGGTTTAAAATTAAATACTAAAGGGGTTGTTAATCACACTCAAAGTAATTATAAATATAATAGGATTAGTACAGAAAGTCAAGCTGTTTTAGAAAATGATTCTTATACAGATATTGATAATCTTAAACCTCAAAGAAAACCAGGTGCTTTTGGACTAATAGGACCAAATTACGATGGTTGTACTGATAATACTACAGATTTTTTATCATATAATAGACTATATAATTCATTTATAAAAGGTAATGTTACAGAAGTAACTCCAATATATAAATCTCCAGAAATAACAGAGCGTGGACAAGGTGTTACTTCATATGGTGGTGATAATGAATTTAAATATTCTAATAGTTTAAAAAGTATAATATCAGATAGACGTAAAGGAAGTAGTCGAGACGATGAAGCCATCCAAAGTGTCAATAGTTTTGGTGAAAGATGTATTACAATGGTATTAGGAAACGAAACTCAAAATGAAGCTGATAGACCTTCATTAGAGGAAATTGCTCTAACACAAGGTTCTTTAAAAAATGGTTTATTATTATCAGAAATTGTAAGACCTACATCTTATATTTATAATGGTGGTATATATGGAGGGATGTCTTATGAAGATAAAGCTAGATCTACATATACAGAAATAGGTATTTATACTGATATTACAACACCATCTATAGATATAGAAAGTCCTGGTGATACATATGTTCAAATTTTTAAATTTGGTAGAATCCTAAAAACAGATACTGAAATTTACAGTTGTAAACAAATGCAATTAAGTGAGATAGTAGAACATCCTGTTGAAACAACTGTTAATCTTTTAAATAGAAATGATTTATCATTATTTAGTTGGGATAATAAATTTCAACCACGTTATGATGAATATCACGAATATAATAGAGTGTATAGTCAAACATCTAATTTAATTGTTAGACAGACTGATTTAACATCATTAAAACCTGTTAGTAATTTTGATACTAGAATTATATCTTCTAAGTTAAAAACTCCTGGTGAATTAATTGATAATTGGACAGATTTCCTTGAAAATGAAACTTTAGATTTAGATGGTAAATATGGAGCTATAAATGCTTTAGTTAATTCTAAAGATCAAATATATGCTTTGCAGGATAAAGCTATTTCTAGATTATCTATAAACCCTCGTGTGCAGACACAAGGTAGCGATGGTATATCGCTTGAACTTGGTAAAGGTGCTGTATTATATGATTATAATTATTTAACTACTGAATCAGGTACAATCAACAAATGGTCTGTATTCCCTGCACCAGAAGGTTTTTATTATTTAGATGCTATGAATAAAAACTTTGGTAAAGTACAAGGTGGTGTTTATAATTTAAGTGATGACAATGGTTTTAATGCTTATTTTAAAAATAATATAAACTTTGATTTAATAAAACAAGATAATCCACTAATAGGTAAAGGTGTAACTGGTATATATGATGTTGTAAATAGACAAGCTTTGCTTACAGTATTACAAAATAATGATAACTTTACAATATCTTTTAATGAAAAATTAAAATCATTTGAATCTTTTTATGATTTTACACCAAGTTTATATATTAACAGAGGTACTAAGTTATTAAGTGTTGATCCTTTAAACAGAGATTTATATGTACATAGAGAAGGTAATTATAATCAGTTCTATGAGGATTATTATCCAAGTTATGTAATATTACAAGTAAATCCTGAAAGTGACTTAGATTGTGTATTTAACAACATAGAGTTTAAATCTGAAGCTTACATTGATGGTATAGATCAACCAAATAGTACTATTAATTTTTTACAAGCTTATAACGAATATCAAGATACTGGTAAAATACCTTTAGTTTTAGGTAGAAACAAAAATCTTAGACGTAAGTTTAGAAAATGGAGTGCTATTATAGCGAGAAATCAAGGTACTAGGGATAGAATTAGAAATCCTTGGATATTTTTAAAGTTAGAGTTGGATAAAACTGATAACACTCAGCTTATTCTCCACGATATAATTGTAAATTATACTGTGTAATTATATTTTATAAATAAAAATATTATAAAATATAGACTTAAAAACTTGACTTTTATAATTAAATATATTATATTGTAAAAATATGAACGACGAGTTAAAAAAAATATTAGACATAATAATTAAAGAAAAAGGCGGTAGTTATAAAGACTATCGCCTTTTAATGGATAAAATAGGATATCACGAATCAAAGTCAGATCCTAAATCTATTCAAAAACTAAATAATGGTAAAGATGGTTTTGGAAGAGGTAAATATCAATATGAAGTAGGTGATAATAGAGGTGCTAATACTGCTGTTAATAGATTATATACTTATTATAAAGATAATAAATTACCTATTCCTAAATGGGTTAAAAATATTCCATCTGGTAAATCAGTAGATGCTTCTAAGTTAAAAGATTATCAACAAGATATTTTATTTTTAACTGATAAAATGGGTCATCCTAAAGCTGATTTTTCTAAAGTAATTAATGGAGAACAATCTACAACAGATTTTTGGTTAAAGAATCATTGGTCTGGTAAAGATAAAG
Organism: uncultured archaeon; assembly: GCA_937138345.1. Lineage (GTDB taxonomy): Archaea > Nanobdellota > Nanobdellia > Woesearchaeales > UBA583 > UBA583. The sequence continues at coordinate 7,994 of CAKZOW010000104.1, forward strand.
ATGTTGCTAAAAGAACTGAAAGTTTTAATAGAGATTTAGAATCTTTTAAACAACAAAAACAGCCTGTAAATAATATACCTACACAAGAAGATTTATATTCATATATAGCTAAACCAAATGTTGGTAAATTTCCAAGTGAAGATCCTAATGATTATGATAGAGGTTTTAATGTAAATCAATTAGCTAATGGTGGTAAATTAAATTCAAATACAAATCAAAGTGAATTTAATGAATTTAATTCTGGTGGAAGTCATGAGTCTAATCCGTATAACGGAATTCCAATGGGAACTGGTACTAATGGTAAAATAAATACTACAGAGCAGAATGAGTCAAGCTTTAATTTCGAGGATGGTAAATATATATTCTCAGCAAGATTGGATTTAAATGGTAAAAAAATTACAAATATTATAAAATAATGCAAGAACTTACAGATCAATTTAATTTGCCAAAATACACAAAAGGCAAGAGTTTCGCAGATGCTAGCTCAATGATAATGGATAAATTTAGAGAACGTAAAGATCCTGAATCTAAACGTACAATGACAGAATTGTTAGATAGATTACGTCAAGCACAAGAGTTTGTCAAAGAACAAAATAAAACCCCTGAAGAAAGACAACAGGAGCAGATGCAAATGCAAGAACAGCAAATGCAACAAGAACAACCTCAAGATGTTAATCCTCAAATGGAAGGTCAACCTCAAGAGCAAGTACAACAACCTCAGCAGACACAATTTGCTAATGGAGGTTTAATGGATTATATTTCAAAGAATAATTCAACTAATCAACTTGCTGAAGGTGGTTTTGCTAATAGTACGATAGGTCAAGGTTTTGGTGAAGACGCTACTGCTGATCAACAAGGTGCTGCTCTTGCGGGTGGTATAGGAGTTTTAACTACTGGACTAGAATTAGGAACTCAAGCTTTTGGTAAAGCTAATGTAGATATGAGTGGTAATGGTGGTGAAGAAAAACAAAGTGGGGCTATGAGTGCTGTTGGTGGAGCTGCTAAAGGTGCTACTGCTGGAATGGCTTTAGGACCAGTAGGAGCTGCTGTTGGTGGAGTGTTAGGTCTTGGTGCTGGTATTTTAGGAGCTAATAAACATAACAAAGCTGTAGTAAAAGCTTCTAATAATAAAACTCAACGTGATAGAAATCAAGCTTTAAATACATTTGCAGAAGGAGGTCAATTAAATCCTGATCCAACTTACCCACAAGATCCAAACGAATTAATTAAATCTTTTAAAACTAATCAAGAAGGTTTAAATTATAAAAATCCTTATCCTAATAGAAGTGATAGGTTTCATAAATTTGATGATTATCAAAAACGTTTGAAAAATAGATCTTTTGGAGTATCATCAATTACACCTAATTATGGAAGTAAATTACCTTTTGGAGATGGTAATGGAGGAGCTTCTCCTATTAAAGATGAAATAAAATTTAATAAAGCTTTATTAACCAGATCGGTTGTAACTAATACTAAAGAAGATTATAATAATCAAATTAACAATGCTGTTAATAATTCATTTGCTGATGGTGGGTATATTATTAAAAAAGGAGACACTTTAGGTAATATTGCTAATAATAATAACATTGATGTTAATGTATTGGCTAAAATGAATAATATTAATGATATTAATAAAATTCAAGTTGGTCAATCTTTAAAACTTAAACATGATGCACCACAAACAATGGCTGGAGCTGGTATACAAACTAATTTAGGAGCTAATCAAAATTTTAATACCCAACTTGGTGCAAAACAGATATTTGGTACTCCTGCTAATAATATACTTAACAATAATACCGCTAATGATAAAAATTCTTTAGGAGATTGGTTAAAAACAGCAGGTAAAAATATAGGAAGTACTTCTAAAAATATTGGGAAAGATATAGGAACTGCCGCTTCTAAAACAGGTAAATTTTTAAATGAAAATAAAGGTGATATTTTAAGATATGCACCAACAGCAATTAATGCTTTTCAATTAGCTACATTACCAAAAGCTGAAGTTGAAAGTTTAAATAAACTTGATAATAGATATAAACCTGGTTATGTAGATGAAGCTGCTTTACAGAATACTGCTAGAGAAAACTACAACATGACTTCGCAAGCACTTTCTGGAGCTTCTGGTGGATCTACATCAGCATTACGCTCTAATATATTAGGAGCTGGTTTAAATAGAAATAAAGCACTTTCAAATGCTTATTTAAAATCTTCTAATATTAATAGAGGTGAAGATGCTAAAGCTCAACAATTTAATTTAGGTGTTGATAAAGTTAATTTACAACAAAGTAATTCTGAGAAAGATATTAACGCTAGAAATAGAGCTGCTAGAGATAATGAAAAATCTAAATTATTATCTGGAATTGGTACTGATATAGGTAATATTGGTAAAGAAGAAAAATATAAAGACATAATTTTAAAAGCATCTGGTTATGACCAAGATGGTAAATTAGCTGCTGCTAAAAAAGCTAAAAAAGAAGCTGCTAAACGTGATAGAATTCTTAAAAGAAAAACAAATAAAATTAAAAAAACTGCTAAAAAATCTTCTAATAAAGGAAATATGAACGCTTTTGAAAACATACCTTTTAAATTGTATAATGGTTTAAAAACTTATAACGTATAATTATGGGAATAAATAATAAGGTTGTATATAGACATATAAGATTAGACATAAATGAAGTATTTTATATAGGTATGGGTAATAAAAAACGACCTTATAAAAACATAGGTAGAAATAAGTATTGGAATAATATAGTTAATAAGACTGACTATAACGTAGAAGTTATTGCAAAAGGATTAACTTGGGAAGATGCTTGTGAATTAGAATGTTTTTTAATACAAGAATATGGTAGGAAAGATTTAAAATTAGGAAATCTTTGTAATATGACTGATGGAGGTGATGGTACTAACAATATGATTAGAACTGCTCAACATTGTAAAAAAATATCCAAATCTTTAACTAATAAAAAACTTAGTGTTCAACATAGAAAAAATATATCTCTATCTAAAAAAAATAAATTAAGTCATATGAAAAAAGATGGTACTAGTTTTGGATCTGGTGTTGCAATAATAAACACTGTAACTAATGTAATATATAGTAGTATAGCTGAGGTATCTAGAATTCATAACCTAAGTTATAGTGGGTTAAGTGCTAAAATAAGTGGTCAAAATCCTAATAATACTAATTTTAAATACTTAAAAGATGTCAATTAACAGATATAGTAATTTATCACAAGCTAAGTTTAATCCAATGTCATTTCAGGAGTTATCAGTATTACCTTTTGCACAAAGGCAAAAACACGATGCTGCTGTTGATCAATTTGAAAAAGCACGTATTATAGAATCTCAGTATATGGATGCTGATAAAGAAGCTGTAGAAGGAGCTATAAATGCTTTTCAAAAAAAGACTGATGATTATATTAATAGAGTAGATTCTGAAGGTTTTAGCAACACTACAAGATCTGATATTAGAGATTTAGTTAGAGAACGTAAAGATTTAATGACTACTGGAATTCCAGGTGTAAAACAAGCTCAGTATGATAAATATGTTGCTAATATGAAGCAACTAGATAAACAATATGAAAAAGGTGATATAGATCCTATTAAATATCAATTATCTAAGAATATGGCTGTTCAAAATTACAATCAAGCTATTACTAAAGATCCTAATGCTACATATCAAGATTTCTTAGCTGTTAAAAATCATGATATTCAAAAAGATGCTTTAAAAATAGCTAATGATGTTACATCTGCTATGAAAACTAATACTTTTACTAAATTTGGATTTGAGCCTATTAAAGGTGCTCCAGGTCAATATATGCACACAAAGACTCAAACTAAATATAAAAAGGCTGATGCTATATCAAAAGCAATACAAGATGTATTAGGTGCTAATCAAGATGTGCAAATGGATTTGGCTCAAAGACAACAATTAGGTATGTTTGGAAAAGCTACTGCTGATGATTATTTAAAAGATGTTGCTGATAAAATTGGAAATGCTTACGAAGTTTATCAACAAACTAAAAGCAGATCTGGGTTTACTAATCAAATGGAACTTGATTCTGCTAAAAGAAAATCTGGTGTACCATATGTTTATGATCCAGTAAAATCTAGACAAATTGCAGATGATGCTTTTATAAAAAAATTAAATGATATATCTAGTGGTAAAAATGTAATTGACACAGATAAATATTTAAAAGGTACTAGAAATGATCCTAGTCTTTTACAGCCTTTAACTGATGCAATATTTGGATCGGCTGAAGAAAAAAAATCTACTATTAAAAATAGATTAACTAATCCTAAAGAATTAGAACGATTTAACTTTATAAGTGATAAATTAGTTGAAAAAGGTTTATTAAATTCTGATGCTAATGATAGTGAAAAAGCAACTAGTGTGGCTAAATATTTAGATCAATTTAAAGATGTTCAATATAGTAACCCAATAGTTAAACCATTGACATCATCAGGACCAATATCATCATCATTATTATTAAATACTAAAGATCTTAATACAACTAATAGAGAATTAACTAATGAAATTAATAGTGGTGGCGAAAATCATGGTAGATCTAAATTATGGGATAAAAAAGGTAATCCTATTAAAAAACAAGATTTACCAGATGGGTTTACAATTGAATATATAGGATATGTGTCACCTTCAAATTTATTACCAACTTTTAAAAATGCTGATAAAAGTCAAAGTGTAGTCCCACACGTTATACAAATTAAAGATAAATCTGGTAAGGTAATACAAGAAGTATATGCTTCAAGAAGTGATTATGAACGTAATAGACCTGAATTTGAAGCATTTAAAATAGTTAAAAATACTACTATTGCTGGTATTGATACACCAGGTCTTATTA
>CAKZOW010000105.1 GCA_937138345.1 uncultured archaeon
TTATAGATGATATATCTGAATTATATCATGATTCTATACGTGCTGGACATATTACACCTAAACCTGATATTTTAAAGCAAATTAAATATATTAAAAGTTCTCACTCTAGTATTAATGATGATATTAGTGGATTAATTAAAGATTATTTACGACATAGTTTAAATGATATTAAGCATTTTAGTAAAGTTGAAGGTGATTGGAAAAAGAAACTTGAAATTACATATAATGATACATATAAAAATACTAAAAGTAAATCTCATAAAGAAAAATGGATTAATGAAAAACTTCAGGAATTTAAACCTCAAATACAAAAAGATGTAAACAAAGCTACAGATGCTTTGATTGACAATAATGCATTTGATATATCAGTTTTTGCAAAAAATTTAATGAGTGGGTTAGAAATTAATTCTGATATAGTTCAAATGTTTACTGGATTTGCTTTAGAAGTTCGTGATAAAATTATAGAAGATGTTACTATTGTGGATGCTGAATTAAAAACTGTATTTGATGAATATGTTAAAGTTAATGGGAGCTATAATCCTCGTAAACAATTTAAAGATATTATAGAAGTTGATTCAAAAGGTAATCACTTTTTTAAAGGTGAATATAAACTTGAATTTATGGAGAAGCATTATGAACTTCAAGATAAATATAGTGAATTATCTGAATTAAAGGATAAATTAAAACAAAATCCTAAAGATACCTCTATTGTAGATAAAATAAAGAGTCTTAAAAAAATTACAAAAGATCTTAAAAATGATTTATATATTTCAAGTCATTATAAGATATCTAAAGTACATCCTAAATGGTTAAATGATTTTAGTAAAGTAAGTGAATCTAATATGAAAGTATTAAATGAAGCTTATAATAGATTACAAACTGCTAATGAAAATACTTATGGGTTTAATTCTTTAGTTATGAATGTAGGTTTTGTACCAAATACTTTATTTTACAAGATGCCTTCTATTACAGCTAGTAATTTTGAGTTAGTACAATCTGGTAATACTAAAGGATTAGTTGTAGATAAATTTAAAGATTTAACTACTATAAAACCTGATGATATTGGTCACGCTACTATTAAAACAAATTCTTCTGGTGAAGTATTAAAAGAATTACCAATTCATTTTAGAGGTAAAATTGATTCTAAAACTCAATCTTGGGATATTTTTACAATGTTGAAATTAGAATCTCATAATGGTATTGCATATAAACATCGTTCTAAAAAAGAAATTTTTATGAACATATTTATTGATATGGTTAGTGGTAAAGATTTTTACGTAACTAAAGGAACTAGTGTTACTAAACAATTTTCTGCTTATGCTAAACGTAACAAAGAAGTTGTTAAAAAAGGAGGTGATAATATAGTACCTAAATTACGTGGTATAATGGATACTTTCATGTATGATATAACTAAAAAAGATCATGGTAAATTTAGTGGGGTTGATATTCAAAAATTAACAGGAATGATTAATGGTTATACTGGTATGATTGGTATGACTATGAATTATCATTCAGCATTAGTTAATTTAGCAGGTGGTTATTCACAATTTATAATAAGTGCTATAGCTAAAGACATTATTAGTGTTAAAGATCTTAAAAAAGCATTTGCTGTATATCATAAAAATACTATTGATAATGCTAAGGATTTAAATTCTTCTGGAGAAGATTCATTTGTTAGTAAAATTAATGTAATGTTTGATACTTTTGGTGGACAATCTGTTGGAACAGAATCTTTTGTAAAAGATAAATTTTGGAAAAAGTTTGCTAATTTACATGGATTAACATTTATGCATTCATTAGGAGAACATCAATTACAGTCTGTTTTAACAATGGCTGTACTTAATTCAACTAAAGCTTTAGATAATAAAGGAAGTGTTATTAAAGAAGCTAATAAAGAACTTACTGTATTAGATGCTATAAAATTAGAAAATGGTAAATTAAAAATAAATCCTAAATTAGTTTATACAAGTCATTCACCTCTTACTAAATGGGAAGATGGTGGTAGAGTGCAAATGCAATCTAAGATTAAGTATAAAATGATGGAAACTCTTGGTAGATATGATAATAATCATAAATCTGAGTTTGAAAAAACTTGGATAGGTAGTTTATTATTTATGTATAAGAAATTCTTTTTATCAATGGGTGTTAGTAGATTTAGAAATTTTGGACATAGTATAAAAGATTTAGATAAAATTGATAATGATTTAAAGTTTTTTTCACATGGTAACAAACGTTATGAAGAGGGTTATTATACTACATCAGCAAGGTTTTTATTGCAAAATGTTATTAAAAATGCTAAAGTTTTAAATATAAATAGTATAATTACTGATTATAAAAAGCTTACTGATTACGAAAAAACTAATATTAAAAAAGCTGCTACAGAAGCCATATTAGCTCAAGTAATAGCTATTACTGTTACTTTAATAGCTAAAGCTGCTGATGAAGAAGATGATGAATTATTATTCTTTTTAGCTTATGAATTAAGACGTTTAGAGTCTGAATTATGGCAGTTTAGAAGTCCTAATGAAGCCTTTACTATGACAACAACTCCTATAGCATCGATGCGTACATTAGAGTCTTCTATAAGCTTATTAGGTAGAATAACAAGTCCTTCAAGATGGTCTGAAGAATATACAACTGGTAGAAGAAAAGGAGATAAGAAAATTACTAAATTAGTACAAGATTTAATACCTTGGTGGAATAGAACTGATATTAGTAATGAAGAAAAATTTAATTATTTAGATGGTGTATTAACTAAATAATAAAGGGTCAAATTTTTTATGAAAAAATGTGGTAAATGTAAAATAACTAAAAAGTATAGTGAATTTTGTAAAGATAGATCCAAACCATCTGGTTTAGCTAATAAATGTAGAGCATGTAAAAAATTTTATTATAATAAAGATAAACAATCTTTTATTGATAGATACAATAATAATAAAGAACATTATCAACAATATCAATTAGAATATTACTATAATAACTCAAAAGAACGGATTAAATACCAAATTGAGTATACTAAAGAAAGAATTAAATATGATCCTTTATTCAAGCTATCAATAACATTAAGAAGTAGGATTAATATTATTTTTAAAAATAAAAAATATATAAAACCTACTACAATGAAAATTATAGGGTGTGATTTAAAATTCGCTAAACATCATTTAGAATCGCAGTTTTCAGAAGGAATGTGTTGGGAAAATCATGGTTTATACGGTTGGCATATCGATCATATAATACCATTATCATCTGCTACTTCAGAAGAGGACTTAATTAAATTATGTCATTACACGAATTTACAGCCTTTATGGGCTAAAGATAATTTGAGTAAAAGTGATAAAATTATTTAAAGGGTATAAAAAAAAGGGTAGTTACAAATTAATGTAGCTACCCTTTTCTCGTTTTAACAATTAAACTATTTTATTTTCATATTCTTGTTTTAAATTTAATAGATAATTTACTAATCTATTCATGTCTAAATTAATT
>CAKZOW010000106.1 GCA_937138345.1 uncultured archaeon
CTTCTTTTAATTGGTCTCAAACTCCAAATTTTTTTGAAAATAATTCTTATGCTCAAGGTATTGTTAATTCTTCAGGATGTATCATTGTAGCTCAACCTGAAGTAGTTTGTGATACAGGTAGTTGGTCTGTTTTTAGTCCTGTTGTAGTATCAACTTCATCTACTGCATCTTTATTTCCAGTTTTTGGGTTAGCAAATATTATAATACTTTTAGGAGGTTTATTTCTATATTTTATGTAAGATGAAAAGAGTATTGTTATTATTAGGACTTGTAGTTTTGAGTATTGTGAGTTCTTACTCTGCTTTGTCAGTTAATGATTGTAGATCAATTGTTGAGGGTGATTTAGATCCAGACCGAGAAATTATATTAACTTCAAGTTTTCAAACAAATGGTTCAGGAACTTGTTTTGATATTGAACCAAATAATATTTTATTCAATTGTCAAGGAAATTATATTGATGGAAATGATACTGGAGATTTATTTTTTCTCTCTAATATATCTCAGTTTTATGATAATGTTACATTTGATAACTGTGAATTTAGGAATTCAAGTTATATTGCAAGAGGAAATGTATTTTTCCCATTTCTTAATAATTCCATTTTAAATGAAACTAGGGGTTTTCAGATTAATTTCATTGGAGATTATTATTTGGTAAATACTCAAATTATTCAAAAACAAACAAGAATCAATAGTTGTGGTATTTATAATAATCCTTTTTTTGAGAATTATTCATTTTCTCCATCATTCCCAAATACATCTACTTCTTCTACTTCAACATGCTTGAAATTATCAAGCATAAACTTAGACTGTAATGGAAATACTTTTTATAATACTTCAATTGAATTTAGTGATAATAGTCCTCTAGTTTCAAATGTGATTAATAATGTTTCACTAAGGAATTGTTTTTTTATCAATTCTTCAATAGTATCAGAAGAAATACTAAATAATTCTATTTTTGAAAATTTATTTTTTGATAATATTGATAAATCAAAAAATGTTTTTGATTTTGAGAGTAACAACTCAATTTTTGATAATATCACAGCATTAAATTTAGATATATTAATTACTGGGAATCTAGAAAATAGTGTATTAAATAACTTTTTTTCTAATAATTCAAATGAAATTATTAAATCTACAACAAAAATAAAAAATTCATCAATTTCAAATTTTGAGTCACTGAATTTCATAAGAGCTATCACTAATATATACGGTGTTGACAATAGTATTTTTTCAAATATGATTTTCAAATCTAATGTAAGTACTCCAGATAACATTATAGGTATAGATTCATCAGAAAATACTATAATAGAAAACTTTTTTGTCAATACAACTTCCTATTCGGGAGGAATACGATTAAACGACGGTGTTAATATTACTATTAGAAATAACTATCTAATAAATACGGTTGGTTTAGCTATAGGTAGAGTTTCAATGTTTCCTTCGGAAAATTTATATGTCTATAATAATACAGTTATTGATTCACAAAATGGATTAAGACTTCTTTCAGTTAGAAATTCTTACATCTATGATAATATATTTATCAACAATACATTTGATTATTCTTATTTTGGGTCAGACCCAACATCAGGCATATTTATTTATAATAATTATTTTTCTGATTTAAACTCATTTGATATAGTTTCACCAGAAAACTTCAATTCAAATTTTACTTATCTAGGTCAAGGAAATACTTATGGAAATGATACTGCTTTTAGTGGTACTGTTTGTCATGCCACAGGTGTTTGTGATACTAATGCTACAGTTTTAACTTACGCAGAATTTAATACATTAATTGAACCTTTACTTCCAGCTTCTTCTACATTATCTAGTGTTGTTTCTTCCTTTACTGGTTCTTTGTTTCCTGTGTTTGGGTTAGGAAATATTATAATACTTCTAGGAGGTTTATTTTTATATTTTATGTAATATGAATAGGTTATTGTTATTGTTAGGACTTGTAGTTTTGAGTTTTGTGAGTTCTTATTCTGCTTTGTCAGTTAATAATTGTAGATCAATTGTTGAGGGTGATTTAGATCCAGATCGAGAAATTATATTAACTTCAAGTTTTCAAACAAATGGTTCAGGAACTTGTTTTGATATTGAACCAAATAATATTTTATTCAATTGTCAAGGAAATTATATTGATGG
>CAKZOW010000107.1 GCA_937138345.1 uncultured archaeon
TAAGAATATAAATTCTGATAAAGTTAAATCACTTATACTATTACCATCATCTGAAAATCTATAATTAGTATATGTATCAATAACACCATCTTCTATAAGACTAACACTAGGTGATTGATTATAAGAAGTGTATTTTATAGCATAAATTTTAATATGGCTGTAATTAGTATCTAAAGTAGGTATAGTTAAAGAGGGTGTAACACCTAATTTTCTATTTATCCCTCCCCCCCTAGCAGTATCTTTATCTAAATTAATTTGTTCACTTAAAGGAGCTATAGTTGTTTGAGCACCATTTAATTTATATAAATTATATGAATATTGAACTACACCTGCTGTATTTGAACCTCCTCCAGAAATATCTTGTAACTCAACTTGTGATAATGAATATTCACCAACAGTATTTATTGAATTTGAATTTAAATCAATTAATTCTTCTAAATCTCCATTTTCAACACTATGTCTTGTATTTAAAAATCTTAATTGAGCTTTACCATCAACCCAATATACTTTTTGTATAATATCATTTTCATAATTAAATATAGCTTGTATAGGATTATTTATAGAAAAACCTAAGTTTCTACAATATAATAAATTAATATCAATAGAAGTTGATAATAAATCAGGAATTTCCCATACACAATCAAAACCATTATTATCTGTAGTAAATAAAATAACACCTTGCCTAGTTTCAATTTTACCTATAATAATTTGATCTAATGAAACTGTTGGTAAATCACCATTAGTTATTTCATTACCAACTTTATTATTATAAGGTAAAACTTTATTATTGTATATTACTTGATTATTACTTAAATCTAGTTGAGGATTTGGTATTTGTAATAAAAATTTATTACCCTTTTCATTAGTTACAGCTAATGAACTTTGACTATCTGTATTTATAATACGAATATTTTTATTTTCAAAAGACAAGTTGTTAGGATGTTTAGCTTTAGAAACATCTTGGCTCATGCCTTGTACTGTAAATTTAGCTTGTTTATTCATACCTATTTAAATGGTTTAGTATTTTCTTTACTCCCATAAGTTCTAAAGAAATTTTGTTGAGCAGTTGAATTAATAACAATTCTATTCAAACCATTCATGATAGCTTCCATATGATCTACATCAGGCATTTGTAATGAATTATTAGCTCTAGCTGTATAAAAATGTCTTTTTTGTTCTATATATCCAAATGCTTTATCAGTAATTTTACCCATTAAATACATTGGTTCTAAATATCTATGTAAAATATAGTATTCTAATCCAATTTTAAAAGGTTCATCATCTGGTATTAATGGATAACCATTTTCATCTAAAGCTAATCCTTTGTATGACATAACTATATAACCTTCTTCTAAGGACGTTTTAATAATTCCTTTGTCAACTACATAAGTAAATCCTTGAAATTGATTACAAGTGCTTGGAGAGCTTCCTGAGTGGTATATATCAGTAGCATGTGATAATGCAATCCCATTTACTAATGAATTATCATTACAAAGTTCATTTATATACTTTACACCTTTAATATATAATAAATTTTCAGGTAACCTAGCTTTATAAACATTAAGTTGAATAGGTTCTGTAATAATATCACTAAATACTAATGGAGCACCTATTAATCTAATGAATTCTAATGCAAATTCAGC
>CAKZOW010000108.1 GCA_937138345.1 uncultured archaeon
TAGTTTTTATAACCTTCAATATAATCATATTCATCTTTTCCATATTTGAAATCTCTTACATGTTTAATTTCAATTTGATTACCTTTAATTTTTATTTCAGGAAATACTTTTAGATCATCCCTCCAATTTTTGTTATTTGTTGGTTTTTTTGATAGTAGATATAATATTGAGAATAATAAAAATGGTAAGATAAAGAAGATTAAATCTTGTAACATAGCAAGATTGTTCTAATTTTTAATTTAAAGTTATGTTAGTACTTTGAAGAGTTATCCATATGCCCCGATAGTACTTCTGTCAAATTTACCAGACACTAGCGTTCTTGTATCTCTTTTCAGAGATACCCATGGTAAGATTTCTCAAAAATAAAATATTTTTGGACGCCATTTTTTCAAATAGCATTTCGCTTTGCTCAAGCTCTTTTTTGTTTTCTATCATCCATAAGCTTCGTATTTTTTTAGACCTATTTTCCAGTTTATTATTAATATTAAGACAAGTAAGAATGATACTACAATTAAAATTACATAAAAAGTAAATAAAGAAATAGTTATTGATGAAGGAAATATGAAAAATACCAAAATAGAGTGTGGTATAAATATCAAAAGATTTCTAAAGCTGAAGAATTGAAAATAATTTATTGGATAACTACTCAAAATATTTGTTAGAGGATAATATAATCTCAATAATTGGTGATCAAGTTTTTTATAGTGAAAACCCATAGTCTCTAAACTTTGATGTATCAAAAAATGATATACTATTAAAAATAATAATGTTGTTAGTAAGATAAGATAATTAATTTCTCTTTGATAGAAAAAAATAAGTAATATTAATAATTCACATAATGAGAAAAGTATATATATATATCCTGAGGACGAGAGATTATTAAAATAATATTTTAATTTAATATTTAGTGGCATTACTAAATGATTATTAAATTGTGCATTAATAATTGAATGTGAAATAGATTTTCCCCATAAAAAGATTCCACTAAATTGATATATTATTCTAATTAATACTTGATATACTAAGAAATCTAAAAAATTCCACCCTATAACTTGACCAAAATTTGATGCTATGATGAAACTTGTAAAATAACTAATACTAATAAAGACAATTTGAATTAAAAAGACTGAGTAGAGATTAGCTTTGTACTCTTTCATTGTTTGAAACATAATAAATAAATTTACTTTGAAAAAATCTAGGTATCTTGAATTAAATTGTTTTGTTTTCATTGTGCTTCTGCTGAAGGCACCCACAGCAAGAGTTTCGCTTTGCTCAAGCTCTTTATTATTTTTCATCATCCAAATGCCTCGTATTTCTTTAATCCTTGTTTCCAATTTGCTATACCAATAAATAGAAAGATAATTGCTAGAATAAATAGTATAGTTAATTGATATGATATGTTCCATATTGGTGTGTTAGAGACCATAGGGATTAATAGAGATCCAATAAAAAAGAAAGGATAAAACATCAACACTCTAGCTAATTTAGTTTTCATAAAAAATGGAGTTGGATATTGTTGCATTATAAAAAAGAAAGTATTTTCAAATTTATATAAATATTTAGTGAAACCAATTGCTTTAAATGCAAAGCTTGTTATGGCAATTCTAAATAAGAAAAATACAAACGAAATAAGTAATAAAACTAAAAATGTCAATATAATAGTTACAAATGAAATTTGATAATGCAATATTAATCCTAAAATAAACAAACTTGAAATTACAACTTGCAAAATTGTCTCAGCTGAGAGTCTCGAAAAAATGTATGCTATTAATGGATTAATTGGTTTATTGATATATTGGCTTAAATCTCCACTTGGAATATCAAATACTAAATCTTTGCCCCAGAAAAAAATATTTGTAAAAATTAGTAAAAAATCAAACAGTACCATATAAAAAATAAATTCTTTTAATGACCAACCCACAATATCTCCAAAATTATCGTAGAGAACAAATAGTAAAATTCCTAAAGCAATATAATAAAAAAATTGTTCTGCTAATGCAGAGTAAAAATTTGATTTATATTCAATTAATGATTTTAGCATTATCTTGAAATTTTCATTAATGTAATTTATCTCTTTTTTCATTTTATAATTGAAATTCCATCTCTTTTTATTTCTTGAATAAGTTTTGATGAATTATTTTGAAATTCTTTTTGCAAAAAATAATGTAGTTCTATTTTTTTATCATATTTTTCTTCTAGTAAATAACTTAACTCATACAGATCTATTTTTTCACTAGAAATAATTGCAACATCAATATCTGAATTTTTATGGTTTGTTTTTTTTACATAAGAACCAAAAATTATGATATCTTTAATTTGAGTTTGTTGGTCAACTTTTGATACAAAATCAAGTATTATTTCTAATACTTTTTGATCAAGATTGTTAAATTTCTTTTTCATTTCATCAATAATGTCAAATAAAACATGTGAAGTAGAATTGTTAAAATTAATTTTATAGATTGTGTTTTTTTTGATTATAATGTTGTAAAATTCTAATTTATCAAGTGCTTTATATAAAGAAGAATTGTTAATATTTAATCCTTCCTTAAAGTCTTTTATTTGGTAACCTCTTCCTTTTGAATAGGATATAAATAATATCACTCTCCAAACAACTTTATCATTTAGTAATGTTAATATCATTTTTCTTCTAATAATCTTTTTATTAATTTAATATAGGGTTCAACTATATTTGCATTAAATTCTTCTGCTATTTCTTGAATTTGTTTTTCATCAAAACTCAACATTGTATAGTATTGTGTTTTTTCTCTGTGTTCTTTTCCTTTAGAGAGAAAATAATCTAATTTTTGAACTTTTTTAAATTCTTTATCAGCATCTTCAATTAGATGTATAATATCTTTTTTTCGAATTAATTTTTTTAAAGCTTTTATAACAGCATCATGTACAGAAGGTTTTGTAAATTGAATATCATACTCTTCAAGAAGAAAGAGTTTAGATATATCATGCATTGCATAATATCCACTAATAATTGACCATCTCGGATGAACATTAATTATATTTTTTGATGTATATTGATTATCTTTGAACGTATACTCTAAAAATAGTTTAATATCTTTTTTTTCTATAAAAGATACTTTTTTTATTGTTCCTATTTCAAAATAATCTTCGTAATACATAAATCTATTAAGATATGTATATTTATAAATATTCCGAAAAAACAGAATAAACTGATATTCATTTATAAATAATTCTGAAAAAACAGAATTTATTTTTCTAAGAAAGTGTTGGAAGTAAATAATGATTATTTAAATCCAACAAAATTTTTGGAGTATTCTGAAAAACAGAATCTAACCATATGCCTCGTATTTTTTAAGTCCTATTTTCCACAACAAAGAAATTATCATATTCATTACAATAATTACTCCTACTACTATTAATAATAATTCTAGAATATTAAAACTCTCATTATTTTCAATAATTGGAATTAAGATATATCCTAGAATAAATGCTGGGAATATGTAAAATAATTTATACACTGAAAAATTTGTGAAAAAGGGTGCAGGATACTGAATAAAAAGAGAATTTGATTTAAAAAATAAATTTACTAACATTTTTTCAATATCTATGATAAAAAAAGCAAATACATATACTAAGTTATAGAAACTAAAATATAATATTGTAATTAGTAATGAAAATATAAATAGTAAAAATAAACTATAGATGCTAATATTAAGATAACATAATAATCCAATGATTGCAGGAATGTTAATTATAACATAAGTAAATGATGAAGGACTTAAATCAGTAAAATAATATTTAAATAAAACTCCTTTAGGTCTAAAAATCATATTATTTAAATCTCCTTTTTTAATCATATCTGAGAGAAATTCACTTTTCCATGCAAAAACTCCTGCTAGTGTTCTTAAGGTATCTTCTAACATTACAAATAGAAATATGTACATTGGAGTCCAGGTAAGAACTTCTGAAAAAGATGAACTAATAACATATATAAATAAAAAATATCCAGGAATGAAAAATAATTGCTCAAAAAAAGCAGAATAAAAACTTGCCTTGTATTCAATTAATCTTTTCCACATTATTGCTATATTTGTTAGTATGAAATTTAGATAGAAATTCATTTTATCCAAATGCCTCGTACTTTTTTAGACCATAGTGCCATTGTAATATAAGAATCATCAAGCAAATTATTCCAAATAATAAGAAATAAGGTAAATATAGTAATACTTCTGTTGTATTTCCTTTTAATATTTCTATGAAAAAATAATCAATAAAAGAAACAGGGAACATATATGCCAAATATTTTAAATTTGTTTCCTCAAAAAATTTTGGAGTGTATGTTTCAACAGCTGTATTTAAATTGTGATAATATATACTAAAGAGATATTTTACTAATCCTTTTGTTAAGAATGCCATACTAAATATTACATTTAAAAAAATTGCTTGTATAAGAAAACCAATTAATGCGATTGAATATGCAAGAATATAATTTGAATAACTAGTATTTGTTATTGAAAGTAAAATTGTTATTAATCCTAAAAAAAATGTAAAAAAAATAATTGATCCTCTTAGATCTTTAATAATAACGAAAAAAAATGTATTAACTGGTTTTGATAATACCATATTCAAATTTCCATTGTTTAATAAAATCACCATACTCCTAACCCAAAAGAATCTAAGTAATAATGAAGTAAAAAATGACATAAAGAAAAAAAGAATGAAATCATAATATTCCCAATCAAGTATTCCTCCACTGAGATTATCAAATACTAAATAAAATAATACATAACTTAAAGAAACAATAATATTTGTGACTAAACCCATATAAAAATCTATCTTATACTCTTTTAATTGTTTTAAAGCCATAAGAAATTGTACTTTGTAGACTGAAATTAAATTTCCCATTTTTTAACCAAAAGCCTCGTACTTTTTTAGACCATAGTACCACATAATATAAGTTCCTATTACAAATAACAAAAATGATATCAGAATTCCTGAAATATGTTGTATCAAGTAATCAAACCTATTATTAACGACTTCAATAAAATAAAAACCAAACAAGGCAGTAGGTAAGTAAAACAAAAAATTTAATCTACTACCTTCAAATACTTTTGGCGTAAATCTATCATTTAAATATGCAACATCTTTGCTAATCCTTATTATAAAATTATTTTGTTTTATGAAAAACGCTATTGATTCAAAGAAATCAGAATAAATGGTATAATAAACTAAACCAAATAACAATAATAATATTCCTAAAAGTAGATTTTGATAAGAACCATAAATATACAATACTATAAAGAAAGGTATGAATAAAAGTGTTGTGAAAATTGCTCCATCTTTTGCTCTTGATGACATTCCAATGAATGGAGAAATTGGTTTACATTTCCATACATTCAATTCTCCAGAGAGCAATTGCTTATTTAAACCTCTCAAAATAAAAAAATATGTTGCTTTATTGACCATTTGAATAGTTACGTATAACAATATAAAATCTAAATATGTCCAGTTTAAAAAATTTACAGACAATGATTGAATTATTGAATAAAAGAATAAGTAAACTGCTGTTAATGAAATATCAAAATAAACTACACTAAAAAAATTTATGGGGTACTCCTTTATCTGTTTAAATGCTTGAGAGTATACTTCTTTCATAAAAACTAGATTTGATTTGAATAATTTCATTTGTTATATTCTATTTTATCATTACTATTACTCATCCTCCAAAACTCTCTAGTTTGTTGAATCCTTTCTTGTATAAGTATCTCATCAGTAAGATTAACAAGATAATCCAA
>CAKZOW010000109.1 GCA_937138345.1 uncultured archaeon
ATAAAATCAATAAAACAAGACATGTAATTACAAAAAGCAAAACATTTATAAAATGACTCACAAACAATAAAATCTTTCGATTCTTCTGCATCTTTTTAAGATTAGATAAAATCTCCAAATTCATAATAAAAGTAACCTAAAGTAGTCATATATTCTTAAAAATCCTAATACTTATCTTAGAATTTCAATAGCAAATCAATACACTATTAAAAATCATTAGAATTCTCTAATAAAACATAAGCCTATTCAATTAACTCTTTTAAACCTATTTATTAACTCATTTATAAATATATTATACTTAATTTGTTTACTATTTTGACTAGTTATGTTTTTTTAAATTTTCTTCTAAACATTAATTATGTTTATCTATATACACTTAACAATCTGATTATTGTTCTGATATGAAGATACAATCATCTCTTTATTATTTCGTTTCTTTACAAATACAACATGGTCAAATTTGTTCTTTTTTTGTTTCTTATTTATTCATTAATAAATTATATAAGAATTATTAAATTTATTAACTATTACTATCAATAGGGATGTTTTGGTTTGTTATAGGTAAAAGGGTATCTGGTTTACCTTAATAAATATCCATGTGCCATAGTCCTTATATGATAGTGCCATCTTGTTTTGTTAATATTCCAGGACCATCTTTATGATCCAATTTGAATTCACCTTCATAGATTATTCCATTTAAATAATAAAAAGTTCCATATCCATTTATCATGTTATTTTTCCAATTTCCTTTATAGATATCACCATTCTAATATTAATATTCACCATAACCATTTATTTAGTTGTCAGTGAATTCACCAATATAAATTTCACCATTTTAAAATGTATATTTACCTTTACCTTCTTTTTAACCTTTTTTGAATTCACCTTCATATTCGATTCCATTTTCCCAAATCTCATGACCAGAACCATGTTATAAATCATCTTTCCATTAACCTTTATAGAATAGTCCATTTTTACCTTTGAAGGTACCAAATCCATTTGCATTATTAAATTTCCAATTTCCTTTGTAATAATCACCATTTGAATGAACAAGTATACCAAATCCATAACATTAATCTTTAAACCAAAAACCAAGATAAAATGATCCATCCGACCAAAATTAAATTCCTTAACCTTCTCAATTCTTATTATAAAATTATCCTATATATATAATATCATTTTCATATTTAAATGGACCACCATATGGATTATTACTACATTATTAAGATTATTAGAAATTAGTTTAATCTAAGGTAAGATCTTTATGCTATTTAAACTAATTCAAATATGATTATGGAATTGATTTAACATTCGAAAACTAAGTAGGAATATGTGAAATATTTAATTATTTTGTATCGTTTATATTATCATTAAAAAAATCTAAAATATGTTAATTAAATCTTGTATCTTTTACAGATTCATATTCTCTATACTAATTAGTTTCATGAGTAGAACAACAAGTACATAAACCATTACCCATTATTAAAGTTAAAAAAAAAATTAAAAATTTATATTTTTTATAAAGATGATGAATATATTTGGGTAATTTTATGAAATTTGATTAAAAATTATTCTGAAATGTTAAAATTATTTATTTTTAAAATTTTGTATTTTTTAAGAAAGGTCTTGGGCTGTTTGTTTGATTGTTTACTGTGTTTTAGAGAGGATGTATTGAAATGCAGTTTAGTTGTTATTTTCTTGTTTAGGTATAAGATTATCTGAACCAAATGATTATTCAATTTAATAATTGGATAATTATACTTTTTATATTGGTTCTGTATTTTCATATATTTGATCAGATCCATAAGAACTTTTTATTTTTTAATCATTAATTTGTTTAGTTTGTTTTTGAATGTTACTAGTTATAATATTGGTTGAAATTTCTTTTTAGTTTATTTCTTAATTTTAAATTTCTTATTATATATCCTATTAAGGTATAAAGGAATCTGATTAAATATTTTATATAGTTTTTGGTTATTGGTTAACTTTAGCTTCATTTACACTTAGTTAAGAAAAATCAATTTTTTCAATTTTTCTTTTATTTTTGTTAGTGAAAGTTTTAGTTTAGAATTATTATGTATTAGGTTATTATAATGGTTTCTATATAGGTTAACTAATAACTATATTTTATTTGTTTTATTATTGTTCAGTCATTGGTGTAACTTAAATTGTTTATTATTATTCTTCTTATGTATTTTAATGTAATTGATTGGATGGTTCTATTTTAGATTGATTAAAGTATTGATTCTTTCTGTTAAGTTATTCTTTATAAATCTATAACTTTCTGTCATTAAATGAAAAGTTTTAAATATTTGACTAATTTAAATATTCTTATAATTTCTCGTTACCTCCAATTTTCATATTTTCTATTTATTATTATGTCCATTTGTCTAGGTTTATTGATCTAATAAATGATACATTAGGACCATAAGATCTATGTTTCCCTGCACAATCCATGCATAGAAAGATTCCAAAAGAAATGCTAGCCCATTAAGGATTTTTTGTTTTACATTCAAAACATGAATTATTATCTTTATTTTATTTATTTTCTGTATATGGTTACGTTTTGGGTCTGGGTTTAGACTCATTTTAATCTATTTTAACAACAGGAGCTTTAAAGGTAGTTATTCTAGGAACGATAATAAATACTTTTTTGAATAATATCTTTAACAATTCTGATAGTTCAATTGGTAGTGAATCAACTACGAGTATTGCTGTAATTCAAGATAATTTACCTTATTTTTATGATAATTCGAGTCTACTTTTCGACTCAACAACTAGTTTTTCTATTTATTCTGAAGAATTAACTAGTTCATTACTTTACTTTATTAATATTTTTCTAACAATAATTTTAATTTTTGAATATTTACTATTGACATAAAATAAAAATATAATTATTTTTTTAGCATCTAAGAACGACATAACTTTAGTGTTAAATTAATAATATGAATGAGTATCTCGAAGATAAATTGGTAGGGACTGATTTTTCTTTTGAAAAAGCTCAAAAGAAGCAGAAGGAAAATCAAGAAATACCTTGTGCTTTTTGTGATAATTATCAATTAATTTCTGAGATAGAAATAATTCAAACTCATTGGTATGAAGAACCTAGGGGTTGTAGTGATGGAGATTGTTGGCATGAAGCAGAACTTCAATTTATATGTTCTCAGTGTGATGGAAGAAATAGACTTCTTTTTGATAATTCTGATGTGCCTTATGAATCTAGAAAGAAATTTGAGTTTAATCCAGAAGAACAATTTAAAAGAATGTACTTACATTTATTTAAACAAGTAATTAAAGAATATGAATCTGATTATCAACGAGGCATTGTAAATAATTATATTGATAATAATAGGGCTTTATTCCAATTATTTCTGAAACAAAAAAAAGAATAAAATATTACTTTGATAAAATTAAATATCAAGATCTTTAGCATATGTAGCGTTTTCTGTAATGAATGCTTTTCTTGGAGCTACTTTGTCTCCCATTAACATACTAAATGTCATGTCTGCTTCTACTGCATCTTCAATAGTTACTTTTTTGAGGAATCTATGTTCGGGGTCAAGTGTTGTCTCCCATAATTGTTCAGGATTCATTTCTCCAAGACCTTTATATCTTTGAATTTCAAATCTTTCTCCTTCATGTGCTGCTTGGTAGTCTTCTAATTCTTTGTCAGTTTGTAGCCAGATCTTTTGTTTTCCTCTTTTAATTGAATATAGAGGAGGCATTGCAATGTAGATATATCCTTTTAATACTAAATCTTTGAAGTGTCTGAAAAATAATGTTAATAACAATGTTGCAATGTGTGCTCCATCAACATCAGCATCGGCCATAATGATGATTTTATGGTATCTTAGTTTATCAACATTGTAGTTATCACCAAATCCAGTTCCAAGGGCAGTAATTAGAGTTTTAATTTCATCATTTTCTAAAATTTTTACAAGTCTTGCTTTTTCAACATTTAGAGGTTTACCTTTTAGAGGCATGATTGCTTGTGTTCTTCTTTCTCTTCCTTGTTTTGCTGAACCACCCGCTGAGTCTCCCTCTACAATGAAAAGTTCTGATTCTGCAGGATCTTTTGATTGACAATCAGCAAGTTTTCCTGGAAGTGAGGAGAATTCCATAGCAGTTTTTCTTCTTACTAACTCTCTAGCTTTTTTCGCAGCTTCTCTTGCCTTGTTTGCTTGTGTTGCTTTATCAATAATTAATTGAGCAGCTTTTGGATTTTCATCTAAGAATGTGTAAAAATTATCGAAGAATACTGATGATACAATACCTTGAACTTCAGGATTTCCAAGTTTATCTTTTGTTTGACCTTCAAATTGCGGTTCTGGAACTTTTACTGAAATAATTGCAGTACAACCTTCTCTAATATCATCTCCAGTTAAGTTGATTTTTTTATCTGCAGCTTTACCATTTTTATCAATGTAGTCTTTCATTGCTTTAGTAATTGCAAGCTTGAATCCTGATACGTGAGTTCCCTGTCCTGGTGTTGCAATATTATTTACAAAACCTTCAAGGTTTTCATTAAATGAGTCGGTATATGCAAGAGCAATATCTACAGCTACACCATCTTTTTCACCTGATACTGACATTACATCAGTCATTAATTTGTTATTTTTAGTTACATATTTTACAAATTCTGAGAGACCACCTTCGTAGTGGAATACTTCTTCTGCATTAGATCTTTCATCTCTAAATACAATCGTTACATTTGGATTTAAGAATGCAAATTCTCTGTATCTTTTTTTCATAACTTTGTAATCGAATTCAATAGTTTCAAAAATTGTCGGATCAGGATGGAAGGTAACTTTTGTTCCTCTTTTTGATGTCGGACCTACTTCTTTTAATCCTTCAGCAGAGCGTTGATCTTTGAAATTTAACTCATATTTTTTACCACCTTTACTAATTTCAACTTCCATGTGTGTTGAGAGAGCATTTACTACTGACGAACCTACACCGTGAAGTCCTCCAGATACTTTGTAGGTGTCATTGTCGAATTTACCTCCTGCGTGAAGAACTGTAAAAATAACTTCTGCAGCTGATTTTCCTTCTGCGTGCATATCAACAGGGATACCCCTTCCATTATCCTCTACTGTAACTGAATTGTCTTTGTGGATTGTAATTCTAATTTTATCACAAAAACCTGCCATTGCTTCATCAATTGCATTATCTACTAATTCTTTAACAAGATGGTGGAGACCTGCTAGACCAGTCCCTCCAATATACATACCAGGTCTTTTTCTTACTGCTTCAAGACCTTTTAAAACTTTAATACTAGATGCTTCATACTCTTTAGCCATACTTAATTTTGATGATTTGAGTTTTTAAATACTTGCTTAATAGTATAAGTGACAACGAAATAGAGAGGCAGGGCTTGTGACTTGGAATAGTGGGCAGGAGCTTTTTTTGAAGAGTATTTTGATAATTTATCACTTTAAAAAAGTTATAAATACATAAATAGTTTTTATTCACATGTTTGCTATGGTACAAACACATGAACATAAATCTAAATCAGAGAAGGAGTTCTCGCTATTAGATAATGCAGTGATTAATTTAATTGTTGAAAAAACAAAATTAAACAAAGAGAAATATTCACTGATTCTTTCAAAAACAATTATTGTATATGTAATTTTTATTGCACTTGCAATGTATGCTTCTACAGTAAATAAAGATTTACAACAAATTGTAGTAATTGGTCTAGCAGTTGCAACTCTACTTTTAGCAGTAGTTTACTTCTATGTAATTGACCATTTTGGTAAAATGGATAGAGACATTGATGAAGTTGTTTCTTTATTACAAACTAAGGCTTTTTTAGGTAAAAAGAAATAATCATTATTTCTTACAAACTTTTATTAATTTATTTATTCTCAATTTATGTATGGTATATACAGACTTATTTTTATTTTTAGTTCAATTTACGGCAGTATCTACTTTTCTCATTTTTTGTATTTTCGTGTTTATTCCAAAACTTTCGATTTCTGAAAAAGGATTTAAAAATTTCTTTTTGAAAGATTCTTCTATGATTAAAGATTTTCTAATCTTATCTTCATTTTATGTTTTTTTATTTACTCATTTATTCTATTTCAATGAGCCGACATATTATTTATTTTATATCTTAGGATTTTTCTTATCAATGTTTGGTTTGATAATTGCACTTATTGGGAGACTTCAATTAAGGAAATTATGGAATCCATTAACTAATATTTATGATTCTAAAAAAATATTAAATACGGGAATATTCTCACTGATTAGACATCCTATTTATGCAGGAAGATTTTTATTTTTTCTAGGAACAATGCTTATGTTTAATTTGCTTGCTGTTTTATTGGTTCCATTTTATTGGGATTATCTCAGAAGTCGATTGATTTTAGAAGAAGAATATTTGTGTTCAGTTAATAAGAATTATCTCAAGCATATGCAAAAAGTAAAAAGAGTATTTTTTTAATTAACTTTATATTATTTCTTTTATTGTCTTATTTATGTTTTTGAGATCAGTTTCTTTTAATTTTGAAAAGTTGGATTCTAGGAGTTATCTCTCCAATTTGCCTTTTATTGATATTGATTCTATTTCTTTTTCAAAAAATATTATTTTTTTAACTGGAGATAATGGAGTTGGAAAATCAACCTTGCTTGAATCTCTAGCTTATGATTTTAATATTAATTTGGAAGGTGGTTCAAGTAATTTTATTTTAGACAAAAATAAGGTTCCTGCTTTGCATCCTTTTATTAAAGTGCAAAAATTCGATGCACCTTTTGGTTTTTTCTTTAGATCAGATACTTTTTTTGATATTGAAACTATTTTAGATGAGTATGGAGAGGATTTAAAATTTCAATATAATGGTGGAGAAAAATCTTTTAGCAAGCAATCTCATGGTGAGGGTTTTATGAATTTTTTTAGAAATAGAATTGATAGACAAGGAATTTATTTTTTTGATGAGCCTGAGAATGCACTCTCTTTTGATAATCAAGTATTATTTTTATTTTTACTTAAAGAATTTGAGAGACGAGGTAGTCAAGTTATTATGATTACTCACTCGCCAATTTTACTTTCTTATCCTAATGCTCAAATTTTAAATTTATCAAAGGAGGGAGTTCAAGATGTTGAATATGAGAAGACAAGTCATTTTAATAATTATAGGGATTTTTTTGAGAATTATAGGAGATATCAAAAACAAATTGAAGATTTTGATTAGCTTTGGGATAATAATTTAATTCTTCTTTAATACAAAAATTATACTCATTAACAAATTAATGGTCGATTTTTCTCAAAACAAAAATCATATCTTTGAATTCTTCGATTTCTTTTTCTATGTTGAAGTTTTTTTTAATTAATGTTTCAATGAGTTCTCTGTTTTTAGATCGCTTTAGAAATGATATTATTAATTTACCTTGTGGTTTGAGGACTCTTACTATTTCTTCAAAGGCTTTTTCTATATTATATACATCTTGAATTACAGTAAATGAACAAATAGTATCATAAGAATTATTTTCAAAAGGCAACTTACACATATCTCCTTGAATTTTGTTTTCTTTTTTATTTGAATTTAAATTAAGTAATTCTTGGGATAAATCAAAGCTAGTTACAAGTGAGAGCTGAGATGAGAGAAATGAATTTAAAACTCCTGCTCCAGAGCCAAGGTCCAAAAGAGATCCGGAGACTGGGAAGTAGGGTTTGACTAGGGAGATTTTTTCTTCTTGCTCTTGGTGATAGAGCTCAGGATATCCTCTAGCAATTGCATCATAATAATTTTTCGTCTCTTCAGGAGTTTTTGACATAGAAGAGACAATCTCAATGTTTATAAATATTTTACTCCTAGTTTTGACTATGGATTCCAAAAAAGATACGTTTTCACAGAAAATGTTTGATATTTTTACAAATGGAAAAGTTATTCTCCTTATTTTTTTTGTATTGATGGCATTTATTGCTATGAATATTCAATTTGGGGAAAAAGGAGTAGTAATTAATGGAGTTGTCCCAGGCTCTATTGCTGCTCAGGCAGGAATTGATTTTGATTCAGGTTCTGATCTAGCTTCTTTTGAGGAGGTTTATAGTGTTGGTGGTGTTGAAATTACGACTCCTGCTCAGTTTTATTCACTAATTGAAGAATTACCTCAAAACTCAACTTTTTTATTAGAGACTAATGAGGGTGTTTATTCAGTTTTAAACCCAATTTCTAATTTAAGTGTTTCTGAGAGTTTAGGTCTTTCAGTGCGAGAGGAACCTAGATCAAATATTAGATTAGGTATTGAGCTTGAGGGTGGTTCAAGATTAATTTTGAAAACAAATGATACTTTATCTGAGAGTGATTTTGATTTATTAGTTGATACGCTCCAATCAAGACTTGATGTTTATGGGGCCTCAGGGACTAAGGTAAATAAGTTAGAAGATGCATTTTCAGATGATCAATTTATTATTATTGAGAGTATTTCGTCAAATAAAAATGATATTTTTGAATTAGTTCAAAGACAAGGAAATTTTGAGGCAATTATTGGAAATACGACAGTATTTACAGGAGATAATGTTGTAAGAGTATACAATGACCCACAACATGCATCTCTTCAAGGATGTTCAGGTTCAAGTGGAAGTTATATCTGTTCTTTTGCATTTTCGGTTCAAATTGATTCAGATGGAACTGATCAATTTTTTGAAAAAACTAAAACTTTGCAAGTTATAGGAAGTAGATTGTCAGAAGAAGTTAGATTTGTTTTAGATGATACTAATATTACTAGTTTGAGTATTGCCGCATCATTTAAGTATCAAAAAGTATCTCAACCACAAATTACAGTATCAGGAGATACTGCGGCTACTGAAGATGCAGCTATTGCATCTGCTCAAAGAGAGATGAAGTTTTTACAGACGATTTTATCAACACAGTCACTTCCAACAGAATTAGAAGTTGTTCAGTCATATTCGATTTCTTCATCTTTAGGAGAAGAGTTATTGTCTAATTCAATATTAGTTGGGTTTATTGCTCTTTTACTTGTATCAAGTGTTGTTGCTCTAAGATATAGAGAATTTGGTCTTTTTATTGCTATTTTTGTTGCATTAATTACTGAAGTAATCATTGTTTTTGGTATTGCTGCTTTTATGAGATTATCAATTGATTTAGCTGCAATTGGTGGTTTGATTGCTGCAATAGGTACTGGAGTTGATGATCAAATTATTATTACAGATGAGTATTTTAAGAAAAGAAGAAAAGATGTAAGTTCTAAGAAAAAAATTAAAGGTGCTCTCTCAATTATTATGATTGCTTATTTAACAACTCTTGCAGCGATGATCCCTCTTAATTTTGCAGGTCTTAATATTATTCAAGGGTTTGCATTTATGATTATTGTTGGTGTAACTGTTGGAGTATTTATTACACGTCCTGCTTATGCTAGGATTTTGAGAATTATGATGACAACTAGGGCTCAAAGAAAAAAAGAGAGAGAAGAAGAACTAGAAGAAGAACAATGAATACACCTTTAGGATATACTTATGCTTTAACTCATGAAGACATTTCCAAATTTCATGTATTTATTGACCCAAGTTTTTATTCATTTCCTCAGAAGATTTTTTATGACTTCAAGAAACATTCAGACCATAATTTGATGGGAAAATATAAGGGAAGAGAGTTTACTTCACTTTTGGAAAAAGAACTTTTTAGAATAAGACAACTCTCTACAAAACGTCTCTTTACTCCGCTTCTCTCAGGAAAATTTGTATTAAATAGAGAATTTGCAAAAGATGACTTTTTAGAAAAAATATCTCAAGAAACTTCTTTTAAGTTTTCACAAAATATGCTTTTAGACATTTCTTCATCATATATTGACTTTCTTTCTTTTTTAGATTCATTGTCTCATTATAGGAAAAAAGCAACACATGATTTTTGTGCAAAACAATCTCAATCTTATCTGGATCAGTTAGCTTCACAATCTCCTCTTTCAACAACATATTTATCTGCTGAACAACTTAGTACTTATTCTAGTATTTTACATTATAATGCCAGGATGTTTAATTCACCATCAAAAAATAGATTAAACCCTCTATTACTTTCATTAAACTCAAAACCGCAAATTTCTAAAGTAATGAATTCCCATCAAGAACTATTTGGAGAAAAACCTCTTTTTACTCATCAATTAGTTTCAATTTATCCTTCTTTTAGATCTATTTGAGCATAATCTTTTTAAACTCTATCGAGTTAATTTTTATTATCGAGTTAACTCGGTGCTTGTTTGGCACACAATATTATTCTTGTGGGGGTAGCCAAGTCAGGTCAAAGGCGCTGGATTTAGGCTCCAGTCCGTTAGGTTCAAGGGTTCAAATCCCTTCCCTCACATATTTACAAATTTATTTCAAATATGCATTTCTATGTTTTTACAATCTTTTTTCTTGTAAACTTGTTTTTTTTCTTAATGTTTTTTGTTTTCTCAACTCTTTAATAATTACTTATTTTTATATGCTCTATAGTTGAAATTAGGTTATGGCTACAAAAAAAGGAGCGACAAAAAAATCAACTAAGGCTTCTGTTACTATCAATGATCAAATTTCTCCTGAAGAACATTCTATTATCGAGGAGAGTTTTAATTTGATTAAAAATTTAAATTCTCAAGTTTCACAAGTAGAGAAAGCAAAAGATAAACTAGCAACAGATGTTACAAAACTTGCTAAAAAAATTGATACTCATGACGCAAAGAAACACTACAATTCTCTTTTTACTTCAATTAAGGAAGAAATTATCAAAGATTTTACTCCATTATTAAAAAAATTAGATTTGAAAGGAGTTAAAGTAGATGTTTTTTCAGAAATCTCAAATCTTTTAGAAGTTGAAATTAGTAAAGTTAGATCTGAATTTGAAACCTCTTCTAAAAAAACAAGGAAGGACTTTCAAAAAAGTTTATCAGACATTGAAGTGAGAGTAGTTGATGCTCTAAAAGAACATGCTTTACTAAAAAATGAATTAAAGGACCTTGATAGTAAAGAAATTACAAAATCAATTACAAAGTTAGAAAAAAAGTTAGATAAATCTTTAGAAAAAATTTCATTAAAATCAGAAGCCCAACTTCAAACTTCACTAAAGGAAGTTATTTCAATGAAGACATCTTTATCTAAGCAATCAAAAGATTTAAGTAAATCTTTGAAAGAATTTGAATCACTTAAAAATAATGTTTTATCAAAAATTTCAGAAGAGGAATTGGATTTTACTGCATTTGAAAGTAAGGTTTTATCTCTTCAAAAAGAGATGGAATCTATGAAAAGTTTAGTTGGAAGATTTGAAGATGACCTTTACTCAGATTCTGCTCTTCAATTAGTAAAAAAAGTTGAGAAAAAATTACTCTCCTTAGATACTTCATTTAAGGAACTTCAATCTTTTAGTACAACTCAATTGGAAACTTTAGCAACTCAATTAGAAGGAATTGGAGATATTGAATCTAGTGTTAATGAATCATTAATGGTTCAATCCAAGCAACAAGAAAAACTCTCAAAAGAAGTAAGTAAATTAAAAGAATCATTTCAAGAAGATAAAAAACAAAAAAAACAGGAATTAGCAATAAAAGAGTTTAAAGAGAAATCTCATGCTATGTTAAAAAAAGAAGCAGATTCATTTAAAACAAAATTACAGGAACAGTTTTCTCTAGATTTTTATAAATTAAAAGAAAAATCAGATATGGAACTTGAGTCAATTACTTCTGAGACTTCAGCATTAAAGGATGAACTGTTGTCTTTTAAATCACAGAGCCAAGAACTGCTCAAAAACTATTTAGATGAACTGCATCATGAACTTCAAGAAATCACTTCAGCATCAAAACAAAATAATGATTCAATTACAATTTTTGAAGAAGAAGTAAATCAAAAAATTAAAGACTTGGAACATGCACAAGAAGGGAGTCATTCTTTTATTTCCTCTAAATATAATGAGATTGTAGATTCATTTGAATCATTGTCAAATGAACAAAAAAAAGAATTATTGCTCTATAAAAAACAATTAGAGGAAAATAGTTCTTCTTTTATTTCATCAGTTGAAACAAGTCTTAAAGAAAAGCTCTCGGAAGAAATTTTAAAGTTACAAGAATTTAAAACTCATTCTCAAACATCATTAAAAGAATTTCAAAGAGAAATATCAGAGGATGTTGAATCAAAATTAGTTACAGCACAAGATCTTTTTAAGAAAGAATTTGAAGAGCATGTATCTTCGTTTGATGATGAATTAAAACAAAAAGAATCAGAATTTTTATCAAAGCTTCTCATTATTGAAGAAGATAAAAAATCAATGGTTGCTGAATTGCATGAATTTAAAGGAGAAATTGCTAATTTAACAAAACAGTACTCAGAATCATTAACTATTGAACTTGATAATCTTAAAAAAGAGGATTTGGCGTTTGAAGATAAGAAAAAGGAGTTTTTGAGTCATGTTGATGATGTAATCCATGTAAGAAGAGTACAATTAGAAGAGGATTTTGAACACTATAAGGCAAAACTATCAGGTTTTACTACTGATATTAGAACCTACTTTACTGAACAAGATAATTCTTTTAGGACTTCGTTTAATGAAAAAGCTTCGTCTCTGCACGAGTATCTTTCATCTTCTATTTCTAAATTAGAGAAGAAATTTGTTGAGAAAAATGTATCGAAAATAAAACTAGAATTAGACACAGAATTTAAACGATTACATGAAATAGCAGAACAATTAGAATCTAGAGAATTAGAATTAACTAAAAATTTAGAAATTGCTGAGCAGAAAGAGCTGGACTTTTTTGAAAGTCTTCATCTAGAGCAGAAAGTATTGCAAGAAAAAGTTGAAGAGAGATTAATGTCATTAGAGAAACAATTTAATAAAAGATTTTTAGATTTTGACAATCAATTTGCAAATTTTAAAGGGATTGTAGTAGAAGAAGTTGAAGATTTAATGAAAGAAGTTCAAGGTTTAGTTAAACAAAAATTTGATGTTTTAGATAATTATGAAACAAAATTAAAAGTTCTTGTTAATGAAGGAGAGAGAAAAATCCATGAACTTCATGATGTCCAATCAATTGTAGATAGAGAAGTAAGAGATATTAGGGATGAGTTAAATGATTTAAGAGTTAAAGTTGATGTTGAAACTCCAGAATTTGATGTTAATTCTCTGAGCTCATTAGTTTCTACGATGACAGAATACGAAAACCATCTCATAGGTCTAGTGGAAACATTAAAACATAAAGGAGTATCAGATTCTCATATTTTAGATGTTTTATCAACTAAAGGACATCCAAGAGTTTATGCAAAGATGATTTTAGATAGTATGTCTCTTGTTAAAAAACAAAATTAATTTTCTTTTCTTTACTTGTGTAATTTATTTTTTTCATTAATTGATTATTTTTGCTTTATTATATTCTTAGTAGAACATAATCTTTATAAAATAAGCCTGCTTTTATTTACTATGATTGTACCAGTTAGATGTTTTTCTTGTGGAAAAGTTGTAGGTTCAGCTTGGGAAGTTTACCAGCAAGCTCTTAAAGATGGAAAATCCATGAAAGAGGCTTTAGATGAATGTGGTTTAAAAAGATTCTGTTGTAGATCCACAATTATGTCTCACGTAGAGACAATTGACACTGTTGGTTTATACCAATAATTTTTATTTTTATTAGAGTTATTTTTAGATTCTTTTTTTATTTTTTAAATAATATTATTTACTTACTTTTTCTATAATAACATTATTTTTGTATTTTTTGGTTGCTTTAGAATTAAATTTAAGGCGAGAGTGGGACACCAGACACTTGAAGCAGAGCTTCTGCGTTCTTGTGCATTTTTCCAATAGGAAAAATTGTTTGTACACAAATCCCAATTAGAAATCTCTATAGTAAATATATAATTTAATCTTTAAGTTTACCTTAGAATAACGAAGTAAGGTGAGAGTGGGATTTGTTTGAGTCACAAAATTAAAATTTTGTTCTGAAACCAAAGGAACTAAAGTTCAAATCTCTACTGGTTAAAATTCATAGTAAACTCATAAGTTAATTTTTATGTTTATTCTAGAAATAATGATTTAAGGCGAGAGTGGGATTTGAACCCACGATCACAGGGTTGCAGCCTGTTGCCTTAGCCACTTGGCCACCCCGCCTTAATAGAAAAATAAGTTAGGTATGTTTTATAAAGTTTATTAGATATTAGTTAGAGAATTTTTAATTCTCCTGTAATTTTATCAATTTGTACTTCTGGCCCGGGACCAATTGCACCACAAGTAATTGTTCCAGGTTTAACTTCTGTGTGGCCGGCATCTTGAATTTGAGATGTTATGATATCTGCATCTTGTGCTTTTGAGAGTAGTTCTTTTAATTGTTCTAGTGAATCAACTCTGAGAGCTATTTTTTTCATTCCAGCACCTCTCCATTTTGAAAATAATTTTTTATTTGCAGAAAATGCAGCATCAACAGATGCGTGGGCTCCTTGTGCAATCATTTTTCCTTTTGACATTTTGAGATCATTTCTCATAAGAATTACTTGTTTTAGTTCTGACATAAAATAATGTACTTCCTTATTATTTAAGTAGTTTTATAAATTAGAAAGAAGTTTAGTATTTATGAAAAGTAAAGCTATAACAATTATTTTACTTATTTTTGAAGTAATGATTATCTTTTCTTATGCTTCAGCATTTATTCCATTTCTTTATCTTGTTGTAGGGTTTACGTTAGTTCCGGTAACTCTTGCAAATATGGTTATTGCGCTAGTATTTAACTCAAAGACAAAAGGTTTTGCAATTATTAACTTTTTGATTTCAATTTTAGGTTTTATTCCTTTTTTGGGTTATCCTCTAAGAATTATTGGTTTTGTTCTTGCTCTTCTCTCAGCAATTAAATTAGGAGAGAAGTTGAAATAATAGACTATGGATAGAGATTCAAAATTATTTGTTAATGAAATTGCTAAAAGATCAGTATCACTTTTGAACTACAGGTTGAAAAAAAATCAGGATTTCCTTGGAACTTCAGAATCTATATTTAATTTTAGAGATCCTTACTCTCAATTGCTTATAAAATTAAAGGGTATGGTTTCAGAGACTTTAACATATGCTAATAAATCTTACTTATTATCTGGGCTTGACTTTGAAAAATATGTTAATTTCTCAAATGTTTTTCCTTATAATTCGGAAGGTGATGAGGAAGATATGTTATATGCTATAAGACATATTTTGGAAAGAGTTTCTGCAGGCTTTGGAACTGCAATTGATTTTCTTTTATACTTATACCTTTTAGATAAAAAATATCCTCAATATAATTTGGACATTAAAAAATTATCATTAAAATGTGCAAATACAAATATTAATAATATTTCGGAAATACAAGAATGGATAGGTATTGATAGTAACTCATTGTTACCTGTAGCTAATTCTCCTATGTTGCGAGGTTTACCAATACCAAAACAATCCAGGGAAAAACATGGTGGTTGTCCAATATTGCTTGATAAGAGTGGTATTTTAGATTTCTTAATTAAAATAATTGATTTTTATTATCAGAAACACATTTTACCTTATATAGGGAATTTAAATAAATCTTTTTTCATTAAGGAAGAAGTATGGATTTTCTTGAAAGAAGATTAATTTTATAAACTTCTTTTTATATTATATTACTAGAATAAAATGGTACTTGATAATTTAGGAAGTTCTTTAAAAAATACTTTAGGTAAAATTAAAAATACTTTAACTGTTGATAGAAATTTAGTTGAAGAAGTTGTAAAAGAAATCCAAAAAGCTCTTTTAGCTTCAGATGTAAATGTTAGATTAGTTTTGGAACTTACAAAAAACATCCGTAGACGAGCAATTGAAGAAAATAATGCCGAACTTACTAAAAAAGAACATCTAATTACAATTATTTATGAGGAGCTTTCAAAGTTTTTAGGGGATGGGGAAGAATTTGTTCTCAAAGAAGGCCAAAATAAAATTATGTTGGTTGGTCTTTATGGGCAAGGTAAAACGACAACTGCTGGAAAATTAGGTGTATATTTCAAAAACAGATCAAAAAAAGTAGCACTTATTTCAACAGATACTTGGAGGCCTGCAGCTTATGAACAATTAAGAGTTTTAGGAGAGAGTATTGGAGTTGATGTTTATGGTGATGAAACTCTAAAAGATCCAAATAAAATTTATTCTAAATTTGAAAAAGATTTGGAAAAATATGATGTTGTTATTATAGATAGTGCCGGGAGAGATAGTTTAAACGAAGAACTTGTTGAAGAGATTGCTAATTTAAGAGATTTAGTAAATCCGTCTGATGTTTTTTTTGTATTAGGTGCTGATGTTGGTCAAACTGCTCAAAAACAAGCCGAGATGTTTAAAGATCAATTAGAGATTTCTGGAGTTGTAATTACAAAAATGGATGGAACTGGAAAAGGTGGTGGTGCCTTATCAGCATGTTCTACTGCAGAAGCTCCTGTGAGATTTATTGGTGTTGGAGAAAAAATTGAAGATTTTGAGAGATTTCACTCAGAAAAGTTTGTATCACAGCTTTTAGGTATGGGTGATATTGAAACACTTCTGGAGAAGGCAAAACTTGCAATAGATGAAAAATCTGCAGAAAAACTTCAAGAAAAGATGATGTCAGGTAATTTTGATCTTGATGATTTAAGAGAGCAGATGAAAGCCATGGGTAAGATGGGATCTTTTTCAAAAGTTCTAGGGATGATCCCAGGTATGGGTGGTCTCAATATTGATAAAAATATGTTGGGTGCTCAAGAAGAGAAGATGAAATATTGGAATTATGCAATGGATTCTATGACAAAATATGAGAGACAACATCCAAATGAGTTATCTACATCAAGAATTAAAAGAATTTCAGATGGTTCTGGAACTTCAATTGAAAATATTCGTGAATTACTTAAACATTTTAAACAAACTAAAAAGATGATGAACATGTTTAAAGATCCATCTGCTCTTGAAGGAATGGATGAAAACTCAATGCAAGATCCACAAGCCATGCAAAAAATGATGAAAAAAATGGGTATGGGTAAACAGATGAAGCAGATGATGAAGCGAGGAAGATAATTCTTCTTTAATGCAAAAAATGATGAAACCTTGCGATTTTGAGCAAGGTGCAAGAATGAGCATAGCGAATGTCTGGCAAAAATGGGTATGGGTAAACAGATGAAGCAGATGATGAAGCGAGGAAGATAATTATCTTTTCATTCTCTTATATGTGTAAAGTGGAACATTTTCTGTAACAACTGAGAGTATATCTTCAGGACTAATATGTGGGTTGGAATTAGATTTCATTTTTACTTGGTGTATTCTGCATAAATATCCATTTATCTCTTCAAAAATTTCATTTTGGATTAGTTTGAGTTCTTCTTCAGTTAACATCCCTCTTTCATCACTATATTTAGTTGCGTCATTTATATGTGATATGTAGAGATTTATTTTATTTCCAGGAACTATTTTTCTAAGATTATCATATAACTTTTCTGCATGTTTATCATCAAAAATTTTCATTAAATCAACAATTCCTTGCAATCTTTGATGTCCTTTGAATTCTGATAATTGTCCTTCTAATGTGTTTGACATAATTAGTTTCATTTAGTATTCTTTTTAAGAATATCTTTTTATCTAATGTCTAGTAATAACTAATATATATAAATTTTTCAAAGAATTTCAAGTTATGGCTTTAGTTGAGGAAAATAAACACAATCCAACAATTACTAAATTTAGACGAAGTAATTCTAAAAATCACTTTATTGTTAAGTATAAAAACGAGGAAGAAAGAAATGCTTACTCAGAGATTATTTTAAGACTTGCAAAAAATTATGAACTAGATGACTTTCATATTGAGGAGGCACATGCATATCAAGAATCTAGGGTGATGTATAATTTTCATACAGTCTTAAATGAGGGAGAATTTTCTTATGCAAAGCTTGAGAGTGGTTTTTTAAGATACTTTGATGGTTAGTTTAAAGGAGAATATCTTCACTTGTTTTTGTGATAATTAGGGAGTATGTCTCAATATCTTTAATTCTATTAATAATGTCTAATTCTTTATCTGATGGTTTATTCTCTAACAACTCTACTTCTAGTTTGTAATTTTTTTTAATTAATTTATCATTTTTATTCAATTTTTTGGAAATATAAGATAACATCATTAAATCATTATCGCTTATTTCAGATGGATTTTCGGGAGTTCCACACATATCAATTAACATAACTCCTCCTATTTTTAGTTTACTATAATATGCTTTAATAGTTTGGATACGTAGATCTACATTTAAATACATGAAACATCTAAAAGAGAAAATAATATCTAATTTGTCAGGTATTTTTGATATATGCTTACTATCATTTAAATTTAAACTTAAATGTTGAAAATAATTGAGGTTTTCTTTTTCTGGGGTAAATATGTCTAATCCATAGAGTTCAGAATTATTGTATTTTAATTTAATATCTCTAAGAACATTCCCTCTACCACAACCAATTTCTAAAACTTTTTTATTTTCGAATGATATATTTAAGTCAGACATAAATTCTCTAACTTGTTTGGATTTCAATGTTCTTCCCCTTTGCATTGGTGAGTTTAGTAATTCTCTAATTTCCATTTTATTATCTATCTTAATTGATTTAAGAATCCATTTATATAAAAATTGTAATTTTTTAATCTTTGTATTACTCTGTAATCCAAATGTCTTTGATATTTACAACTGCTTTAGTGTGCCGAGTAATATCAGTCTCATCCGCACCTTTTCTTTAACATTCGCCATTCTGGCTCTTTAAGAAAAGCATGCACCAAAAGAACTTAAAGCTTCGCTTTATTCATTCCAAATATCTTTGATATTTACAACTGCT
>CAKZOW010000110.1 GCA_937138345.1 uncultured archaeon
ACAAGTTTTTTTGTTTAAAACACCCAAAGCACCTCCTATATCTATAGAAATAGAAAAACTGTCATTATCACTTGAACTCTTAGCTTTAAATCTAATTTCTATATCATATTTATCACCATTATTAACACCTACTAATTTATTAGTAGTATTATTCCAAAAAGTAATAGCATCTGATGGTAGTTGAGTTGATACTCCACTATTAGCATTATTACTTAAAGATGTTGTAGTATCAGAAGCTATTGTTAAAGGTGAACCTAATGTGTAAGTATCATCTATATAAGAAGCCCATCCTGTAACTATACGTTTACCTACATTTTTTACATACCAATTATTTACTCCGTCACTATAAAAAATAACAACATCTCCTTTGTTAATTATATTATAATCACCATCTAAGACTCCTTCTATAAAATCTCCTGTTTGAGGATATACTCTTACAGGTGTAGTTGTATTACTAATTAATTGTATTCTTTCTCCATTTGAATTTATTACAGGTAAAGTAAGTATTGTTTCTATCCCATCAAGAAAATAAGTATTATCATCAACTAAAGCTGTTGGAACATTTCCTCCTTTCTTAAATCCTGTGTGTTCATATTCTAATACTTTAGTTTCAAAATCAGAATTAACTATGATTTTTTTTATAGTACCTTCATCGTTTATATAAAATAATTTTTCAGTATCGTTATTCCAAATAAATATCCTATAACCTAAATCTATAATACTATTATCAGGAGATATAGTCCACGTATCTAAACTTGCATTATATTTATAAACTTCTCCATCAACAAGATTGTATATTAAATTGTCATTATTTTCAAAAGAAATATTTAAAAACTTACTATTAGTTTGTGAAAAACAAGAAAAACCATATTGTCTTTTCCCCTGAAACTTAAATAAATCTGAATCTGTAGATAAATCAAGTGTGATGTATTCTCCCTCTAATGTGTTTAATATGAAATTATTATCTACACCTGACCTGTAAACTTTTATATTATTTCCTTCTCTTTTGATTTTTATTTTAATTCCTGTATTAAGATTCCAATTTCCAAAATATTCTCCACTACTTTCTGAAAAATACATATCACCTACTATTTTAGCATCAGGTTGTTTATAATTATAAATTAATGCAAATGAAATAGGAATACCTGGTACTCCAGTAAAATGCTGATTGTTTCTAGATACTACTACTGATAATGTATATTCTTTACTTGTAGAAGGTTCTTTATAAAAAGCTATAACTAATCCTATAGCGTCATCATCTGTAGAATCTGATTTTAAAATAGCATCTAAAGTGTAATTTTCATAATACCTATCACTTATAAATCCAATATAAGTACTAGAGTTTATAGGAGATGATATAATTCCATTAGTTTCATCATAAACCCATGTAGATAATTCTGAATTATTAGAAGGAAAAATATTATTACTGCCATGTGAAAATCTATACCACGTATTAAAAACATCTTCTTGCTCTATATCTTTATTTATATATTCATTAAATTCTTCTGTGGTTTCAACAATTACAGCTTCTTTCAATAATGTATGATTATGTTCATAATAAGCTTTTGGGTCAAAATGTCTCCAATTATTATCAAATAGTTCATAAACTTTATCATCTTCTAAACATTTAACAAGCATACCTTCTTTTCTTCTGTCTTCAGAAATAGTATGTAAATCAGCTATAGTATTAACAACTCTATAACCTCCTTTTAATTCTTCATCGTTATATAAAGCATGAGTATTACCATCTCCTGCTGTAAATGTATCTGTTATTAATATTGCCATATTATGTTATATTTATAGTTATAGCTGACGCTAATTGATTTTGAGTTCTATAAACTCTATAATTTTGTGAGATATTATATTGATTAATAACACTTACTAAATCATAAGAATAACCATTTTCTATATTATTAAATCCTGAATACATACCTACAGCAAATCCTGTATTTACATCTACAAAAGAATTTGGTTTAGTATAAGAATTATCATCAGCAATTACAAAATATTTATAACCAACAGCATTAAAAGTAAATTGACCTGTTGTACCATTATTCCCTGCTGTTAAATTACTATTTTGTAAACTCTTAATTTGAGCTTCTGTTAGTGATGTTTGAGTACTAGAACCATAATACATTAAGAAATCCCATCTGATAGTATTATTTCTTGTTTTTACTTGAGCTTTAGTATTAGTTAAACTAATAGACCAAGATTCAGTTCCTGCTGTACCTCTTGTTAAAGCATTAGTAAATGTAATATTTTGAGAACCACTATTGCTTAAATTAGAAGCAGTATTAATGAATTTGCCTGATATTTCAATACTATTATTATTTATATTATTATCATTAGATGTACTCCAGATAAATTCTTGAGAACCATTAATTTCAGTACCAACTTCATATCTACTTGCTTGAAAATTAATTAATTCAAAACTTGTAAAATTAGGATACTGATAAGGATATAATATTTTATTTAGCATATCATTTATAGTTTCATCAATAAAAGTATCACCTGCTTCAACACCTCCTATATTTTGTGGTACAGGTGTAGAATTTGTATAATTATTTAATTCTTCAATATTAGTTGTGACATAATCTATTACACTTTTACTTGTAGGTATATTACTATCTAGAGAACCTGTACTTATATCTGTAAGTATTTCTGTTATAGTAGATGATGAATTTATTTGTAGTGATGGTAATGTTAAATTACCTGACATAACATCTCCAGTTTTAAGGACTTTAGTATCATCATTTATTATATTAGTAATTTGATTTTGTAAGTTTTGATTATCTAAATCGGTAATTATTTTCTTATATTCATCTTCAGTTAATTCTGAATGATATTTACTTAAAATTTCATAGTCAAAGAGATAATTTTCTAT
>CAKZOW010000111.1 GCA_937138345.1 uncultured archaeon
TATAGGAATATGGTTAAGAGAGCCAAAAGGAGAGTAGATGGATATTAGTCTTATACTCTTAAGTATATGGAGAGTTATCGTAGTAATAGTAACAGTAATTGCAGTATATACGCTAGTGATAGAAGGTTGGAATGAATTTGCGAATGATAGTTGGAATATAATTATAATAAAATCATTTGTATTGTTAATATTGGGATTACTAACATCGATAGGTGGAGTTTGTCTTCTTTTTATTGACAAAATAATGAGGTCTTTACAATGAAGAGTAACTTATATTTATATGGTACTGGTGTTAAAGTAGAACCAATACCAAAAGAGATAGCAGAACATAGGATTAAACTATTGAATAATAATCTTAATGTTCTATTAGATGTTGATTACAACAAGAGAGATAATGTGAGAGTTAATGACATAATGAATGCAATTAAGCACTGGAGAAAATTAAGAGATGGAGAGTCAATATGAATACACAAGTAGATAACTCAATGGGTAGACTACTAAGTCTTGTAGAAGAGTATGAGATATTACAAAGGTTAAGTAAGAGTTCTATTGAATATAAAACATATAGTAATGTTATAGAAGATTTGAAGAAAATTATAAAGGAAATAAAATGACAAGCGAACAATATTATGATGGATGCAAGAGAACATGGAGTAATAAGGGTGACAACTTAGAACATTGTGTTTATGGTTTAATTACTGAGTCAGCAGAGATATTAGATATGTTAAAGAAGCATAAGTTCTATGGTAGAGAATTAGATATGGTTAATCTACGTGAAGAGTTAGGTGATTTAGAATATTATATGTCTATATTATATAAAGAGATTGGATACTCTCAAGATGAAGCAAGGATAGATAACATAGCTAAACTATCTAAGAGGTATCCTGATAAGTTTAAAGATAAGGTTGTTAGAGATGTTGAAGATGAATTATCTCATATAGATAATAAACCTATCATTAAAGGATTATAGATGCTCTCTAACGAGTATTTATATGGAAAAGGTATAAATGTACCAAGTATAGACGAAAGTGTCTGTAATGCTCGTGTTCAGTTGTT
Organism: uncultured archaeon; assembly: GCA_937138345.1. Taxonomy (GTDB): domain Archaea; phylum Nanobdellota; class Nanobdellia; order Woesearchaeales; family UBA583; genus UBA583. The sequence continues at coordinate 1,057 of CAKZOW010000111.1, forward strand.
AAAACAACATATGTTAAAGTTGCTAGAAGTTGGTTATCTTGAAAGAGACTATCAGAGGATAACAAAAGTATCTCAGGCAATACATTTTTGGAATAAGCTTAAGAAAGATGAAAGCACAGACTGAATAAAATAAGGAGTTCTTTTCATTTCACTCCTAGAAATTAAATCAGTAGGTAGAGGTCTAGTATCTCTACCTTTTTTTATGTGTTACCACTTCTTGAAAGAACCTTTACTTCTTTTATTTTTATTAGGAAAAAATCCATTCTCTATTAAATCAAATAACTCTCTTTCCTTTTCTTCTTTATGTCTCTCCATACTATGAGTATCACCTTTAGCCATATATTCAACTAAGTATCCAGCACCTAACTCCCATACATCAAGTCTATCATCATGCTTTAAACAACCTCTTTCTCTAGTAACGTGAGTCAATTGATACGTTAATGAATAAGGCGATTTAGCATCCATATCTTTTTCAAGACAAGCTCTATCAACAATGATTCTATGTTGATTCATTAGTGGCTCTAAAGTATCTATAATTCTAGCTTCTTTTTGTTGACTTGCTCTTACTTCTACTACTTCACATCTATAGTCATCTTCTAATAATTTAGTTTCTAACATCTGAGTATAAGCACCATCACCAAAGTTAGATTCTACTACTACTACATTAACTCCATATTTTCTTCCAATACCTACAAGCGTATCTAAAGCACCATCATCATATCCACCTACTAACCCACCAAAGTCTCTAACGTAAAGTTTACCACCCATTAAAGAATATACTACGTAACCAGTTTCATCACCACCTCTACCTGATGGGTCAACTGCAAGTATAGTAATATCAAAAGGGCTACGCTCTTCTGACTGCCATGCTGGTCTTACTAGATAATCATTTATAAAACCTCTATGTTTTAACTCTCTAATCTTTTCTTCACTGCTATAGGTAACTCTAATGGGATTATCTATAGGGTCAATATCTGTAACAATTAAATCTTTAAGCTTCAGAGGATATGTTAGGTTTGGATTGATCATATAGTGGAGTTCATAGTTGGACTTACCTAATAACTTCTTTCTAGCTAAAGACCTATCATTAATCCTTTCATCAATAGCTCTACCTATTAACTCAGGTTGAGACTTAGATATATCCATAATGTCCTTATGCACAAACTCTTCATACCACTCTGTTACTGGTGGATACTCTGCTGGTATAATTAATGTTTCATATAATCCACTTCTAATCATTTCAACATATACAGACTCGCTAGATTGAAAAGTACCTAGTACTAACACTTCACCTACAATCTCATTACCCTCTTCATCATTGGTTTCAGACAGCAAGTTGAAACACTCAGCTATTTGGTCAGTTAATGTTTCTCTACCTACTGGTGAAGAAGAGTTTTTAAGTACCTCAACATCATCAAGGATAGTCTTAGTAGAACGCAGTCCAGTTACAGTAGCACCAATAGAATAAGACGATACAGAAGGTGAGTCAGATACTTTAGCACCATTAACATCAAACAACTCAGTAGACTTACGTTGATTACCTCTAGGAGATAAGTGTTGCAATATAGGAGTAGTTTTGATTGTATTGATTAAGAATGTAGTCCAGTTTCTAGACCTTTTATCAGAAGCAGAACGTACCAGAACTACCTCATGGTTATTTCTATTTAAATCCCATAATGTTTTTAGTTGAGAAATATAGGATTTTCCACAACCTCTAGGACCTTGCACTAACTTATCTTTATCTGACTCTTTAGCTAAGAAGTCAATAATCATTCTTTGGATAGTAGTAGGAGCTTTAAATCCAGCTCTATAAAACATATATTTACAGAAGATATAGAAGTCATTAACTAAGTCATCAAAGTAAAATTCTTCACCCTTCTCAATGTATACATCTACTACTTCTTCTACCCACTCAACATCTGAATCAGGTATTTCCTCTATTAGTTCTATATCATCAATATCGTCTATCATTTTTTCCTAAGTACCTTTTTAACTTTGGTATGTTGTGTATTACCCTCATCTTGTTTAACTATTTTCTTATTGGCAGTCAATAAAGAGTTAGCTACTGAGATATTTGTAGTATCACCAGCTTCTAATTCTTTAATAAGTTGTTCGATTACAAGTTCATGCAGTCTATCTACTTTAGTTGATATATTAGTCAAACTCTTCCTTTATCATATCATTAGATATATTATGTATAGGTTGTAACCAAAACATATTCGTAGACAGCATTGTTTTAGCTGTCATTACATCTCTAACCCCAGCAGTTCCATTCATTACATTACCTAAGCTCTTAGTCCAATCAGCAATCCTACTAGGAGTCACCCCTAAGTGTGATATAGGTCTGTCATAACTCTTATAGTCTTCACCATTATACTTGGCTGATAGTCTACCTAATACATCAAAGTGAGATTGAACTAATCCTATAGGTGCTAAATGAGGCATTCTATCTATAACATACTTAGCTGTATTACTAGCTCCATCTGTAGTTGTTAAATCATATTTCTTATCTTCTTTGGCAATATCTTTGAGTTGAGTTGTAAGACCTAGTACCATAGCTGCTGTAGCTGTAGCTGTCATTGCATCTAATGCATCAAAGTTATGAATCATCTTATTAAATAGTTTATTATAGGCTATAACTGGAAATTTCATAAACTGAAACAATAGCTTAGAAAGTGCATGACTACCCATTACCTCAATAAGGAAATCAGGAGTATCTATATCATTTGCTTTTATAACAGTATCTCTAGTTGCTCTACTTAATCCTCTTTCTAATTTAGCTCTTAAGTCTGTAGGTAATTTATCTAGGTCAACATTAGTTATACCTATATTATCAAACTCAGCAAATCCATTAGCTCTCAGTGCGGTGACATCATCAGCAGTTAATCCTAGTCTATTCATATTTTTCGTGAACTTAGTACCAATATTAGCTTTTAGTATATAATCCATAGAAGCCATAGCTACAGTTCTATCCATCATGTCTACTACCATATTCATACCAGTAAGTTTAGACATAAGATTACTACCTTTTTGTAGATTCAACTCAGCTCTATTAATCTTATTGAATCCATAGTCACCACTATTCCACATAGCAGCTCTGTCACCCAACATACCCTCGGATGAGTATCCTAATATTCTAGCTATCTT
>CAKZOW010000112.1 GCA_937138345.1 uncultured archaeon
TAATAAGAAGAATCAATAGTACTAACTTCACCACTACAATCTCTTGCTGCTAATGTTAACTCTACTAATAAATCTAAATCATTTGCACTTAATGTTGCTCCAGCTTCAAATTTCATTTTTAACTCAGCAGCTATCTGGTTTATTTCGTTACAATTCATTATTATGTTATTTTATTTTTAAGAAGAACAATTATTTGTTATTTCTGTTTGTATAGTTGTAGCATCATAACTAACATTCCAAGAACCTCCTGAGTTAGTAGCTATATCTTTCCAAGGATATATAGAATTGAAAGTACTATTAACTCCAGCACCTAATACTATTATTTTAATACTATTGGTAATACATATTTGAGTTAATCTAGCTAATTCATCAATATCTAATTGATTAAAAGCATCATTATCACCTCCTGGACTAGCATCTGTAATAATAATTATATATTTTGCAACACCACTTCTAAAGTTATTAACCAAAGAAGTTTCTATAACCTTACTTAAAGCTAAATCTGTTGGTTCTGGTCCACTAGCACCATTTCCTAACTCTAAAGTATCATTTAATTTATTTAATTGTGTAGTAAAAGTAGTTTCATTATTAATACTCATTACTTCCATAGCTGTAATCCATTGATAATTTAATGTTCCTGCATTAATTATTCTTTGAGAAGTTGGTAAAGAAGTATACTCAACATTATTAGCATAAGTAGCATTAGTTTCTGATGTAGTTTCATCCGCAATTACTAAACCTAATCTATAATCATTTGTTCCTGATTGAGAAGTTATTGTACTAATTATATCAATTACACCAGTTTTAACAGCTTCTATTTGAGAACTCATACTACCTGTGTAGTCAAATATAAAAACCACATCCATCCCAGAGTCACAAGTAGCAATTTCTGAATTTATATTTAATGTAAATGTTGCCATTATCCTACAAATGTATTAGAACCTGAATCTGATATTTGAAAAGTAAAAGCTTCTACATCAGCATCAGTGTTTGATTGAGATGCTATATATTTTAAAGCTCCTGATGTAATACTTGTAGCACCTTCAAAAGGAAT
>CAKZOW010000113.1 GCA_937138345.1 uncultured archaeon
TTCTCTTTATAATATCTTTGAAATACTTTTTTAACATCTTTTATGCCTATTCCTGTATCTTCTATTATAAGTTTTTGATTATTTGTACTTATATTTACTTCTCCATTTTTCTTGTTGTATTTACAAGCATTTGTTAATAAATTATCAATAATACGATCAAGGGCATTTTTATTGCTTTTTATTATTAGATTTTCCATATTTTTGTTAAATTTGATTTTAGGGTATAACTTATGCAAAATCTCAATTTTGGCATTGACAAGTTCTTCTAATGAAACATCTTCACTTTTTGCCATTTCATTTGGAGTTATTAGTTCTAAGTTTTTATACAAAGAAGAGATACTTTTAGCACTAAGCTCTATTCTTTCAATCTCCTCAAAATCTCCTCTTCTTCGTAATAACTTTGAGTTTAGTAAAATAGAAGTTGCAGGAGTATTTAAATCATGTATTAAATCTTTTAAAAAATCTTCCAAAAGCCTCAAAGCTTCTTTCATGGGTCTTAGTGAATACATAGCAAAACCAACAGAAAGAAAAAGAAGAAAAAAAGATACTATTATTGAAAACTTGAAAATTTTTATTAAAAAATCTTGATAGACTTTTTCATACTTTTTTTTGTCATAAATTACTTTTAAAAGATATGGTCCAGTTGTTGGGATTTGAAAATAGGCACAAAGTCCCTCTTCACAATGGTAGATTTTGAAAAGTTTTTTTTGTTTATCATCTTGTACAATATCTAATGAAAACTTATCACCTTTGAAATCAAAGGTATAATCTTTCATTTGGTATAAAATATTTTGTTCTATATCTTTTATTTTATCCACTTGATACATATACAAAACAATACTAGCAAGTATTAATAAAGGTATGAAAAAAAGAGCAATCGTAGTAAGAAGTGATTTTTTCTCATAATTTCCAATCTCTCTCATTCTTGAGATAAATTCATCTCGCATATTTGACTTTGATAAAAACTCCTGAGTTAAATTATTTTGTTGCTCAATCCATGTTTGTAAATCTTCTGATTGCTCTTCCATCCAGGAATAATTATCCTCAATTGTTTGTCCATGTAATTCATAAGAATTCTCTACTTGTTTTGATATAGGATACTTCATAGAAAATTTATGTGAATGAGAGTTATAAAGATTTTTAGTATTTCTACAAGATTTACTAAAAAAGATTTAGTATTTCTACAAGATTTACTAAAAAAGATTTAGTATTTCTACCCTTTAAATGAACATAATTTATAAACCAATTTTAAGAAATATTTCTATTGAACTCTCCTAAAGAAATTTTAAAACAGTATTTTGGATATGAATCCTTTAGATTACAACAAGAAAATATTATTAATTCTATTTTACAAAAACAAGATACTCTAGTTCTCATGCCAACAGGTGGTGGAAAATCACTGTGTTATCAAATACCAGCACTTTGTCTAAATGGAGTAACTCTTGTAATCTCACCATTAGTTTCTCTTATGAAAGATCAAGTAGATGCGCTTAATGCAAATTCAATTCCTGCTGCATATCTTAACTCAACCTTATCTAATCAAGAAATTCAAGAAATTGAACATCAGCTTTTAGAGGGAAGTATTAAACTCCTCTATGTTGCACCTGAGAGACTAGCATCAAAGAGTTTTAGAGAATTATTACTTAAAATTCAAATCTCACTAGTCGCTATCGATGAAGCGCATTGTATATCAGAGTGGGGACATGATTTTAGACCAGATTATAAAAGACTAAAATCTCTTAAAGGACTCACAAGAGGAGCGCCTCTTATCGCACTTACTGCAACTGCCACAAATAAAGTAAAAAAAGATATTGTAAAACAACTAGAATTAGATAAAATAAACATATTTCAATCTTCTTTTAATCGAGATAATTTAGAAATAGAAGTTCGTGAGAAAAAAAACTCACTTGCTCAAATTCTAGCTCTACTTGAAAAAAACAAAGATGAATCTACAATAATTTATTGCCATTCTCGTGATGAAGCTAAAAGTTTATGTGATGAGCTTAATCATTACGGATTCAAATCTCTTCTCTATCATGCAGGCCTTAGTGATAAGCTAAGAGAGAAAAATCAAGAATTATTTCTAGAAGATAAAACTAAAATTGTTGTAGCAACAATTGCCTTTGGAATGGGAATTGATAAATCAAATGTAAGACTTGTAATTCACAATACCTTTTCAAAATCTCTTGAAAATTATTACCAAGAAATTGGAAGAGCAGGAAGAGATGGAGTAAAAAGTAAATGTATTTTATTTTACTCTCAGCGTGATGTTAAAAGACATGAATTTTTTGTTGGAAAAATGACAAATTCAAATTCAAGAAAAGAGAGTCAAATAAAACTCAGAGAAATGAATAACTTTTGCATAGCAACAACATGTAGAAAAAAAATAATTTTAGAATACTTTGATGAAGAAGTAGAATTTACTAATTGTGGTTCTTGTGATATCTGTCTTAATAAAAGTCACGAGTCTGTTAATTTACCTCTTAAATTAAATTCCTATGATAAAGAACTCTTTAATGAATTAAAAAACTTGAGATCTCAATTAGCAAAAGATTTAGATACTGTACCTACCTATTTATTTAATGATAAAACGCTTGAGCATATTGCTCATAAATTACCTACAACGGAGAGTAAACTACTTGAAATTGAAGGAATTACTGAGCAAAAAGTCCTAGATTTTGGAGATGATATATTAATGCTTGTCCAAGAACATAACATGGCTCATGAAATAAGTAAAAATATTGTAAAAGTAAAACCATCCGTGATGGAAGAAGACGAAAAATTTACTAAAAAACCTAGAGTCTATAAAAAAAAGAAATATAAAAAATATACTAAGAAGAAAACATATTAAAAAAACTAAAGCCTATCTAGTTAATTATATAGAAAATAGAACTATTTACAAAATTGAAATTTTGAATTTAGAAATCAAGTTGGTGGGCCGTGACCACCAACAATTATGACCCGTCCGTGATTTGAACACGGGACCACTCGATTATCAGTCGAGCATTCTAACCGGACTGAACTAACGGGTCGTTATATATAAAAGATTTTCCAATAAAGGAGAATCCACGACGCCTTATGCAGGACTCGAACCTGCGACCTTGCGGTTAACAGCCGCACGCTCTACCTACTGAGCTAATAAGGCACATGATAATGTGAGATAAAATCAAAGTAACTTTGATATCTATACTAAAAAGAAAAGAAAAATGATTTATAAAGCTTTTCATAGTGTTTCCTCATTTCCACTAAAACAAACTAAAAAGTAACAAGAATTAATAAAGAATATTATATTATCACAATTATGCTAACAAAAATCGATAATATTTATCTTCTAGGAACATCTCACGTATCAAAGGAGTCATCTGAAGAAATAAAAAAGTCAATAGATTCTCTCAAACCAGAAGTCGTAGGAATTGAACTTGACTATCAAAGACTCAAAGGACTTCTAAGCAAATTAAAACAAAAACCTAAACTTAGAACACTTCTAAAAGAATTTGGTGCTTTTGGTACAATGTTTGCTCTTCTTGCTGGATCAATGCAAAAAAGAGTAGCACAGCACTTAGGAGTTGAAGCAGGAATTGACATGAAACAAGCATATCTTTATTCAAGAGAACATAAAATTCCTACTGCTTTAATTGACCAACATGTAAAAGTTACCATGAGAAAATTTTCTTCAATGAAGTTTACAAAAAAAGTCTCAACTGCCTGGAATCTCTTTATCAAATCTTTTAAAAAAGAATATAGAAAAAAAATGAACTTTGATGTGAAAAAGGGTGTTCCATCAAATGAAAAACTCCTAGAAATACTTTCTATCGTAAAAAAAGAAGCCCCTGAATTTTATGATATCTTAATTGAACAAAGAAATATCTACATGACTAAAAAACTCTTAAAACTCAAAGAACATCACTCAGGACCTATTCTTGCTGTAGTGGGAGCTGGACATATAGAAGGAATGAAACAATATCTTGAAAAAAACATAAAAAAAGAAGAAGGAGAAGAAACAACCTCAAAAGAAACTTTTTCCTTTACAGTTCAAGTTGATTAATCTCTTGCATTAAAAAATTCTCCACTCAAAACTCCTTCATTAGTTATAATAAGAATTGAATGAGTTCTCTCATTACCAAGACAAGAACTCACATCAAAGTCTCTAAGCCCAGTATGTACTCCAGAAATAGAACAATCATTAGAATCAATTTCAATTCTTGATACATTAAGACCAGAGCCAAAATTAATATATAATCTACTCTCAATTAATGCTTCAATTGAAATATCATCCAAAGATGCAGTTGTAGAAGACAAATCAGAGAAAACATCAGAAGAATAAGTATTATACCATCCTTGAAATCCAACAACAGCAAATACTGCAAAAACTAAAAGTAAAATTACTGCAATTACTGGAGGCATTGCCTTTTTGGATGTAATCATAATCAACTAGTATTGAAAATCTTTTTTAAATCTTTTTTTTCACTAAAACTCTTTTACAAGTTTAATTACCTTATTTAAATCATCTTTTGCCTCGACTACTGCAACACGTAATTTCTTAGCACCTTCAATTCCTTTAAAAAACCACATTGCCTGTCTCCAAATTCTCTGGTGTTGTTTTGCAACATCATAATGAGATAATTTTTCTAAATATTTCAAAAATAACTCTTTTTGTCTTTGTTTCTTCTCATCATTAGATAAATCAACAATTTCTCCTCTTTTATGATATCTACTAAAATCATCAAAAATCATCGGATTTCCAATAGCAGCACGTCCAATCATTAAAGCATCACAATGAGTTCCTAAGTAATCATCAATTTGCTTTGGATCTTTAATATCTCCATTTCCAATAAATGGGATTTGAGTATTTTCATAAATTTCTCTAATTGAGTCCCAATTTGCAAAACCACTGTATTTCTGCTCAGCTGTTCTTCCATGAACTGCTAAAACATCAGCTCCTGCATCTTCAACTTCTCTTGCAACTTCTCGATATGTTGTTTTTTTATATCCAAGTCTAATTTTTGCCGTAATTGGCCTATCTACATGTTTTACTAGCTTTGAAATAATTTCACCCACATTTTTTGGATCTTTTAAGAGCATAGCTCCTGCATCATTTGCATTAACACAAGCAGAAGGACATCCAAAATTCACATCAATAGAATCTGCATCTTCAAGCACCTTATTTGCAGCTTCAACAAATACCTCCGGTTTTGATCCAAATAATTGAACAGAGCTAAACTTTAATTTACCTCTTGCATAACGATCATGTTTTACCTTATCACGAACTAAGGCATCAACTGAAGTTAGCTCACAAGTTGAATAAGAAACACCACACTCTTCAGCAAGCTCTCTAAATGCAATATCAGTAACATCATCCATTGGAGCTAAAACAAAAGGGTTTTCTTTAAGGAGTTGTGAGGGTCTTTTTGCCATATCTAATAAAAAGAAAAAGAGTTGAATTTATAAATTTTAAAGATAAAAAGATACTTTATCTCATCATTATATGTGCTGTTTGAGGTTTATACAACACTGAAATTTCTTTTTTTACTTTTGTATCTTTAATAGACTTCTCCTTACTAATTACAGATTGTAAATAATCACCACTGACATACATAGTAGGCTCATTTCTTTGATTATTATAAAAAAAATGCTTATTATCAGCATCAAATTCACTCATTGATGAAACCTGAGATAAAAAGTCCTGGGTCTTAGATAAAACTCTTTGAAAGTTTACCTCCTGTCTAGGTACCGATTTGACTGCAACACTTAAATTACCATAATGTTTCAAATCTAGTTGTGTTTGTTCTCTATCTGATTCAACCTGATCTTTAAATGCACTCTCAAAAGGTCTAATTAAAGTTTTCTGAATATCTTTAATTTGCTCTTTTGCACTAAGGTAAAGCCCAACCTCCCCATCATCAAAAGTGTTAGGAATAGTATGTCCATCAACTGTAATTAATCTTGGCGTATGTAGAGAGACTAACTTTTCTAAATCAAGCGCTTTTGAAGCTAAAGAAACATCATTTGATACTCCCAATACTTGGTTACTCCACAAATCAACTAAACTACCTAAATGAGCAGCATCAATAGTTATTTGGCCATCATATCTTTTTACACCATCGAGTCTTCTATCTGATGAATTCTGTCTTAAATACATATTAATCATAGAATCAGTTAATGTGCAAAGCTCCTTTGGAGTATAAGTTATCTTTTTTGGAGTCTGCTTAATAGTAACTGAACCTAAATCTGAAGAGTATAGCTCCCCTACTTGTTGTTGTTTTGCAACACTCTCAAAAGGATCAACAACAAATGTTTTTATCCGCTTAATAGTCTCTCCTGCTTGGAGATATTCCGAAATATTACCTTCTGTGAGTCTACTCACATCCACATCTTTTTCTGATAAAAGTTTTACTAATCTCTGGTTTTGTTCCATAATAAGAAATATTGACAAAAGTATTTGAATAAGTGTGGGTACTTTAGTTACTACAGAAGAGATATTTTTATATATCATAAAAAAGAATATATAATATGGAACTTGATCAATTACTTGAAGATTTACATCTCACGCCAATAGAAATTAAAATATATAAAATTCTCATGAATAGAGGGCCAACTCCTGCAGGAGAAATTGCTAAAAGAATTGGTAGTCACAGAAGAAACACCTATGATGCCATAGATAGGATGATTTCAAAAGGATTTCTAGGTTATATTAAAGAAAATAATTTAAAATATTTCCAAATACAGGACCCAAAAACATTGGTGGATTCCCTTAAAGCTAAACAAGAAGCATGGGAAAAACTTCTTCCAAAAATCCAAGAAGACATGAAATCATGGCAAGATAAAAAGGAAACTTTATTTTTTAGAGGTAAAAGTGGGATTAAACAAGTATTTGATGACATATTAGAATATAAAAGTGATATTCTCGTTAAAAGTACATCTAAAGATAGTAATACTATTGTAAAATACGCTCTTGCTAAATTTGAAAAAGAAAGAATTGAAAAAAAAATACCTCAATATATTATCATCGATAAAAATACTCCTAAAGAAATAAAATCTCAACTCAATAAATACAAACTATGTAAAATAAAATATTTTGATAATTTTAATTCATCACCAATATCTCAGTATATTTATGGAAATAATGTTGCTACAATTCTTTGGTTAGATTCTGAACCCTCAGTAATTGTTGTAAGGGGATCTGAAAATGCTCAGTTTCACAGAGAACAATTTAAACTCATGTGGGAGAATACAAAACAATAAAAAGAAAAAAAATTACTCTAAATTAGATGAAAAAAATCAACATTGCAATAGATGGTCTAAGCGCCACAGGTAAAGGAGAGACTACTAAATACTTAGCTAAACAGTTAAACTATAAACTCCTAGATTCTGGAGCAATGTATAGAGGTGTGACCTGGGACTTGAAGAGAAAAAACATAATACCTGAGGATGTGACAGAAATAGACCTAGCCTCAATTCATATCGAATTTGGAGAAAATGGACATCTTTATGTGAATGGAAAAGATGTAGAGCATAACATTAGAACTGAAGTTATATCAAAATTAACTCCTCAATATGCAAAAGAAAAAATAATTAGATATTATATTAACAAAGAATTAAAGGAATTGGTAAAAGAGAGGGGTTATATTGCAGAAGGAAGAGATATTGCAAACAATATTATGCCAGATGCTGAGATAAAATTATTTCTAGTAGGAGATTCAGAAATTAGGGCAAAAAGAAGACAAGAACAACTCAAAAAAAAAGGAATTCTCGAAAATGTTGAAACTATAAGAATTGATCTTGAATCAAGAGATCATGCTGATATGAATAGAGATGTAGCTCCACTTGTAAAGCATAGAGAGGCAATAGAAATAGATACAACTCAAATTAGCATGGATGAGCAAAATGAATTTATTCTCTCAATTATTCAAAAATATCTAGGTAAATAAAATGGAACAAAACTATCACATAGGAACTCCTGGAAGTAAATGGGGGGAAAAAGAGAAAAAACAGTGGCTAAGCGAACAAAAAGTCAAAAGATCTTACAAAGAACATGTCTTAAATGAATTGGAATACTTAAAAAATGATTTTGAAATAATTAACTATGGTCTCCTTAAATATGAAGGATTTAATGAATATCCACTATATGCTCTTAAAAACAAAGATTTTAGCACAACAAAAAGAACAATTCTTGTAACTGGTGGAGTTCATGGATATGAAACTAGTGGAGTAAAAGGAGCACTTAAATTTGCAAAGGAAAAAGCTTCAACATATTTCAACAAATATAATATCATCATAATTCCATGTGTAAGTCCATGGGGATTTGAAACAATTAATAGGTGGAATCCCCAAACTACTGATGTAAACAGGTCTTTTAAAAATGATGGAGAATCTTCTGAAGCAAAATATCTCATGAATTTTATTAAAGAGTACAAAAATTCAATACTCGCACATTTTGATTTACATGAGACAACAAACTCCGATATGACTGAATTCAGACCTGCACTTAAAGCAAAAGAAGGAATTGATCTCTTCTCAGGAGATATTCCTGATGGGTTTTACATTTTAGGAAGTAAGTATCATTTTAATGAAAATTTCGAAAAAGCAATAATTACATCAGTTGAGGAAGTAACCCACATAGTTCCTCTAGATAAAGATGGTAAACTCATAGGAGAAAATGCCCTAAGCCAGGGTATTGCAAATATTGATACTCATGAAGTCCAAGGAGTTTGCTTTGCTTTAACTAAAGTTCCTTATGCAATTACCACCGAAGTATATCCTGATAGTCCAAATACTAATGAAGAAGAATGTAATAATGCACAAGTAGCAGCTGTAGTTGGTGGAATTAATTGGCTCATAGAAAATCAATTATAGATAATAACGCCTAATGTAACAATAAAGTATATAAATGATTTTTGATTTTTTTTACTATACGTCCTAGCTCAAAAAGCTAAAAAAATGACGATATCTAAATAATGCCTAAAAGTAAAGAAGATTTACATTTAGCATATAACTATAAAAATGAGCGATATTAAATTAACTCACGCAAGTAGTCTTAGACCTGGATCATACCTTTTAGTAGAAGGTGAACCATTCATTGTTAAAGACACACAAACATCAAGACCTGGAAAACACGGTCACGCTAAAGTTAGAATTAAAGCTGCACATATCATTACTGGATCAAACAAAGAAGTTGTTAAACCAGGACACGATAACGTAGAAGTACCTCTTATCCTTAAAAAACAAGGACAAGTTCTCTCAATTAGTGGAGACGATGTTGAATTAATGGACATGGAATCATTTGAAAATATCTTAGCTGATAAGAAAATTGCAGATGAAGAAGTAAGAGAAAAATTAGAAGCAGGTCAAACTGTTATGTACTGGCAAGTTGTTGGAAAAATCATCATTAAGTCAGTAGTGGAGGAAGCATAAAATGGGAACATTTCCAGAAGCACAAGCAAGATTATATGGTTCAGTTTACGTATGTAGAATCTGTGAATCAAAAATTAAATTACCAATTAATAAATTCCTAGCAGGAAAAGGAGTATGTAGAAAGTGTTCCTCTAAAAAACTTAGAGTAGTTAGACTTAGATCTAAAAAATAAATTTTTTTTATTTTCATTATATCAAGTATTTATTAAAAATTACAAATATTTATAAATACTCAAAGCAAAAAATATTATAACAAAAAATGGCAGCGTTTTTAGGTTTCTCAAAAAAAAAAGAAGAATTTGTTGAAGACGATTCAGAAGATTATTTAGCAATTTCAGAGTATGATACTAAATCACACACTGAGGAAAAAGTTGTAGATGTTAAAGTATTTGTTCTTGATAACTACGAAAATATTAGAAATATTTTAGATATCATCAGAAATGAAAGAACAATGTGTTTAATTGACATTCATCTCTTAAGAAATAAAGACCCAGATGAATTAAAAAGAGCAGTTGATAAGATTAAAAAAACAATTGAAGCAATTGGTGGAGAATTAGTAGGATTTCATGAAAACTGGGTTCTAGCAGCTCCTAAAAACGTTCATATCCATAAAGGTAAAAATTAATACCTATATTTTTCTCTAAAATAAATAATATAAACTATGATTCTCACAACTAAGTACTATGTACTTACAACAATTCCATTCTACCTTAGAAATTTTATTATTGGAAGTCTAATTCTTTATTTAGTATATTCCCTATTGATGGAATAGATGAAAAAAATTAATTCAAAACTAAATTTCCCTTAGATAACTTTGCTATCCTATCATAATTTTTTAATGTCAAAGGAAGATCTTGAAAAGAATCTTCCGAAATTTGTGAATATAGAGATCTTCTTACTTTTTTACCATTTTGTGAAAAAGGGCAAAAAATTAAATGAAAAGGACTTTTTTTCAACTCGCTAAGTAATAGTGTTAAACTCTGACCTTTAGCGGGTAGTTTGTGAGGAAAGTAGACATAAGTGATAGAATGTTCTTCATTACCTACTTTTTCTATAGGAAAATTGGAAGTGTATTCTTGTGATTCATATCCTAATTGAAAAAAGTGATATTTAAGATAAGCAGATACAATAGAATTATTCATTGATTCTAATCCGTTTAATAAATCAATATTTGAAAAAACTTTTTGTTTAAATAAGTCATCTACAGCACTAGATAATACCAAACTTTTTTCTAACATAAATTAACATATTTCAAGAAGAATATAAATGTTTGTATAAATACTACTCATAAGTAATTTATTTTAATTAAAAATATAATGAAGGAATTATCAAATTAAGTTGATTATTTCAACTTTAATAACATCAATTAAAAATTGATGAACTTAAGCTTACTTAAGCTTAAGTGTCATTAAATCATAAGTACTCGTAGTGGTTCCCAAAGCGACCGGAAACGGACGCTTTGTTTAAGGGTCTCGCAAGCTCGAGCCCTATTTTAACTTCAATAACATCAATTAAAAATTGATGAACTTAAGCTTACTTAAGCTTAAGTGTCATTAAATCATAAGTACTCGTAGTATTTTCAAAAGTATCTCTTGCTTCTTGTTCTAGCTCTTTAACATCTTTGTATCTTTGTGAAAAATGAGTAATAATTAAATGTTTTACTCCATTTGCTTGAGCAACTTCTGCAGTTTCTTTTGCAGACATATGATCGTATTCTTCGGCCTTATGGGCATGTTTTTCATAAGAAAATGTAGCTTCCATGACTAAATGATCTACTTCTTTTGCAAGTAAGTCTGCTCCAACACAAGGCCTAGTATCAAATACTAATGCTAAAGACATTCCTTTTTTTAAATATGTAATTTCCTCAGGTTGAATTGTCCTTCCTTCATGTTCAATTGCCATACCCATCTTAGCTCTTGCAAGCATAGGGGATTGTTCTAAACCAAAAGCTTGAGCTTTTTCCTTGTCAATATTATAGACATCTTTTTCATCAAATCTAAAACCAATACATGGAGTAGAATGATTAAGTCTTGCACATGATATAGTAAATTTTGCATTATCAATTATTGGTAGTAATTCTCCTTCTTCTGGATTATGCTCAAATACTTCAACAGGAACTCTTTTTTGAGTAACTGTACATTTAAGCATATGATCTACAAATGTTTTTGAACCAACAGGACCATGTACTTCAAATTTATCCACACCCTCAGTATTTGAGAGAGTAAGCATCAAACCAATAAGACCAATGCAATGATCTCCATGCCAATGAGAAATAAAAATCTTCTTTATCTTACCAATGGGTAGTTTCATAGCCTTAATTTGATTTTGAGTTGCTTCTCCACAATCAAATAAAAACATAGAACCCTCGTGCTCAAAAGCCACAGATAAGTGATTTCTCTCCTTTGTAGGCACCATACAAGATGTTCCTAAGAAATGAAGTTTAGAAACCATAGTTTACCTCCAAAATATTGTTTTTTATAATAAAAATAGTATTCATTTTTTGTTATCTAAAAAAAGGTAAGAAAAAGTACTTTATAAATAAAGTGTTAATATGAAATTATTGAAGTAATAATCCCATAGAAGATCTTGGAAGTAATGAGGGAGAATCAACACCCAAAGAGCCAAGTAATGTTTCACTTTGACCATATTCCACAATTAATACCTCCTCTCCATCTCTGAGGTCTTCTAGAACATCTTGATACAAACCAATTTCATCAATAAAACCTACCTCTAATGCAGTATTACCATTGAAAATCTGACCTTGTGACCAGTTACTAACTAAATCATAGGGTAAATCCCTAGATTCTGCAACATTTGAAATAAAAATAGAATGAGTTTCATCAAGTAACTGTTGAATCATTACCTCCTCCTCTTGAGTCATAGCCCTATAAGAAGATCCAATATCTTTATACTCACCCGCAGTAAGTCTCCTATAACTAATATTATACTCTTCAATAAACTCTTCAAATGAAAGACCAGCCATTGTAACTCCAATAGAACCTAAAAGGGACATCTCTGATGCATAGAATCTATCTGCAGAAGTTCCAATCCAAAATGCTCCTGATGCTGCAGTATCACCTGCTACTGCATATACCTTAATTCCTTGTTCTTGTGCGTAATCAATTGCATTTGAAATCTCTTGAGTTGCAACCGCAGATCCCCCACCTGAGTTAATATCAAGTAAAATACCAACATGAGTTGGATCATTAGCAACTGATCTAATTTGATTTGCAATTTCTCGTGAAGAAATACTTTCTCCATATAGTACAGAATATGAACTCTCAGACATAATTGAACCCTTAATTGGAATAACAGCAATCTTTGAAGACATAGAATAGGAAAAGGATGAAATAATTGAACTTAGAACAAATAATCCTAAAATAATCAAAGCAATTTTTTTGAAACTAAATTTTGAAGTTTTCTCTTTTTCTTCTGAATCTTTGTTTTTATCTAATTTAACATAATCAGCCATAAATACTAAGTATCTAGAATATTTATAAAATAATGCTGTAAATATTAGAAGTAAATGAGGATGATGGGATTTGAACCCATGAACCATTGCGGACTCGATTTTGAGTCGAGCGCCTTTGACCAGACTGGGCGACATCCTCAAAAGTAAATTTAATTGGTTTAAACAGCCAAGTAATAAACTTACAAACATTGCATTTAAATAATTTATTGTTTATGGAGTCCAACTTAAAAATACATAATGTTTAAAAAGAAAGAATTATTAAAAATTCTATGAAAAAAAGGTTTCAAAAGAAAGAAAAAATTAATTTTCTTCTTGAAAGCAAACATTACAAAAAACTTCACCTTATGCTCTACCTACTAAGTGTATTCTCAATAGTATGTGTATATTTTATCACAATCATTTTATTTTCTGCATATGCAAATACACTTATTACTGCAATATTTTCATTAGTTGTCGGACTTGCACTAGTATTTCATAGAGACAAACTTGTAAAAAAAATTTCAAATCATATTGATGATGTAAAAAGAAAAGAACATAAGAAAAAAAATGAACGTGGATTAAAATCAACTCTAAAAAGAATTACACCAAAAAGTAACTTAAAATTAGATATGTCCTCTGGAAAGGTTAAAGTAAAAAAAAGTCTCTCAGAATCATTTTCATTCAAAAAAAAAGATGAGAGTAAAAAAATCAAAAAAAAAACAAATGATGAAGGATATGTAGAATTTGAACAATAAAACTATCCCTCAAATAAATCTTTCATATCATTATATCCTTGCTCAATTCTCTCACCAATAATAGAATATCTAAATAAATCATGAGTTGATCCTTTTGGTGACAGATGGATACAATCATACTCTTTTGCTTTTGAAATAGAATCTTTTTGAATAAGTCTAAATAAAGATCTTGAGTAAAGCGCAAATGCATTCTTCTTAACAGATAAAATTAAAGACTTAGATTCTCTAAATTTTGAAAGATCACAAGAAGATAAAACATCAATACCTAAGATATAATTCGAAGATGCAAATTCTACCGGAAAATTAGTAATTGAATACGCATCGACATAAGAAACTCCTTCAATAGTTACTGGCTCATATTTTCCAGGGAGTGCTGTTGCTGCTAAAATAACATCTCTTAAATTATGATTTGAGGGGAAATCAAATTTTTTAGGCTCTAATGTAAGATACTCTAATGTTAAAGCAGAAAAAGGAATGTTAAATTCCTTGTTTGTGTCTAAATACATACCTAAAAGCTCTTTTTTAAATTGCTTTGAAAACTTTTGTGAAGAATTTCCACAACTTTTCAAAATAGATGTTACTTTCTGTATTATTTCTTCTGAAGTAAAACCTTGTGCCCAAAGAGAACCTAAAACTGCACCAATTGAAGTTCCAATAATTTCTTTAGGAACAATATTTTTTTCTTCCAAAAATTTGAATACACCCAAATAATACATACCCAAAGCACCTCCTCCTGAGAGAACAAGTGAGAAACCTTTATGTTTTAAATCGTTAATTGTTGTCATTTTCTATAAATTGTTTTGCTTTTTTTGCTACATAAGGCATAAAATGAATTATCCAATGAAGTGGAAAATTAGTGTGTGAAGAAGCCCCATTACTACCTGAAAATCCTGGAACTAATAAATCATATTTAGAATATAATGATCCTACTTTAATACCTTTTGGGTAATCAAGTTTTTCTAATCTTTTTAATAACGAGGATCCCTTGAACAAATCTTGGACTCCTTCCCTTTTTTTCCATAAATACTTAGAAAGATATGTTCCTTTGTGTGGTGAGCAAATTGAATAAAAATGAGTTAATTGCTTAGGTTGTTTTGTTTTAATATAATATTCTGAAATTACTCCTCCTGCACTAACACCAACTAAGGAAAAAGATTGTTTTGAAGAAATATGTATAGAAATAAACTCTTGTAAATCATTAGCTAATTCTTTAATTGATTTTTTTAAAGTTGAATCATAGATAAAAGGAATAACGGTATACTCTGAAAATACTTTTTTAAAAATATATGAATCTTTTTTTCCACCACCCATACCATGTAAAAAAATAATAACTGGTTTTTCTTTCATTTTAACTATTAATAATACTTAATCTAATTATCTCTTCAAGTACTACACGAAGTACTTCTGCTTCTCCAATAGATAAATTTTTAGATACTTTGTCAACTTTAATAGAAAACCCTTTCTCTGATTTATTACACCAAATTTGAGTTTTTGAAGTACCAAAAGAATGAAAAAAAGCACATTTGCCAACATCACGTTTTAGAAGCCAAATAATTTCTCCTAATTCATTATTAGACATTTTTACTTTTTGCCAATCCCATTTACCCTTAGTATCTAAACCTAAATGAAAGTAACACTCTTTTTGATTATTAAATTGAATTTTAAGACAATTTATTTTTCCAAAAAATGCCTCATCAATTAAGAGGGATGTGGAAACAGAGGAACGACTTGGGGCTTGAGGAGAAATAGTATTAGCTTTCTTTTGAGATTTGGCGTCGTCTCTAGTTTTGGATTCTGCCATAGTGCTAGTTTCTAAGATTTTTTCTGATTTTTTTTGAATTTCTTTTCCTTCATCTGAAATCGCTTTGTTTGCAAGCTCATCTGCAATTTTATTATTATCACGTGGAACCCACTGAAATTTAATTTGAAGCCCTTGTCTTAAATTGTCTACTTGTTCATATAATGGTTTAATTTTCTCAGCCTTTACTGCATATTCTCCTTTAAGTTGCCTCACTAAAAATTCAGAGTCAGAAAACAATAAAATATTCTCTCTAGTAAGTTTCATGTCCTTTATTGTCTCAAGTGCTAATATAACTGCACTATACTCTGCCTCATTATTTGTTTTTTCTCCTAAAAATTTTGTGAGTCTTTGAAGTTCAACCCCATCTTGAAAAATAACTGCACCTGCTCCTGCCTTACCAGGATTTCCCTTAGAAGCACCATCAGTAAAAATTTGTAATGTCATAAAAATAAATAAAGTAGAAATAATATAAATCTTGTCTGTAACTTTGGATAAAAAATAAAACAATAATTTAAATACTACTTAAAATTTAAAATAAAATATGGTATTGACTGAGAAAAACATTAGCAAATATTATTTCCTACATTTTTTCTCATATCAACACTTTATTGGAGCAATTTTAATTTTATATTTTCTTGAATTAGGATACTCTCTAGTTGAACTAATTGTCTATGGACTTACATTACAATTTGTACTAACATCACTTCTTGAAATTCCAACTGGGATGTTCTCAGACAAACATACTAGAAAATTATCTTTAATATTTTCAGGAATTGGAATGCTAATTGGTTCATTTCTACTTCTATTTTCAGAAAATAAACTGCTATTTATTATTGCCATAGTTTTTGTTAGTTTTGGACATGCCTTTTATTCTGGTGCTCTTCAAGCTTGGTTTTATGATACATTAAAAGAATTAAAAAAAGAAGAGTTGTATAAAGAAATTGAAGGTAAAGCACAATTAATAACTCAAATAGGTATGGCCATTACTACTATTTTGGGTGCATATTTATTTCAATTAGAAACTAAACTACCCTTTTTCTTACTCTTTATATTCCAAGTAGTATGGTTCATATCTATTTTAACAATTTCAGAGCCTAAAAGAAAAAAATCAAATCAAAAGTATCTTGTTCATTTTAAAAAATCAATACGATACATAATGTATAATTCTAAGTTAAAAATGTTAATTTATATTAATACTACAGTATTTTTATTTTATCTTTCTTTTATGTATGTATTTAATCAAATATATTTACTTGAATTTAAATTTAGCCCTTTTATAATTGGCCTATTTTTAGTTATTCTAAGAATAATAATGTCCCTAGGATCATTTTTTGCAAATAAAATTACATTAGAATTTAGAAAAGAATATTTTATTTTATTAATAAGTCAAGGATTATTACTATTATGTATTGGACTCTTAAATAATTACTTTTCATTAATATTATTAATAGTACTATTTCTGATATTTGGTATATATTCAGTTACCCTATCAAATCAAATACATAAATTATCTACTTCTAAATATCGATCAACAATTTTTTCAATACAATCTTTACTTAATAATTTAATATTTGGAGTAGGAATACTTGTCTATGGAATTATTGTCAATACTTATTCAACAAGTGTATTCTTTCTTATCTCTGGAATATTGATTTTAATGTTAGGATTTATGTATTATATAGTGCAGAAAAATATAACTTAAGCTTTCTCTTTGTGAGAAATCACATACACCAAATACTGCTCACCCTCATCAGTATCTAGTTCTCTTCTCTCTTTTACAACCAAGTTATGTTTATCTAAAATCTCTTGAATAACTTCGCTCTCAGTAATTACACAAATCGCTTTTTTTGCCACAAATTCTCCTTGATAAAAAAAAGGTTCTTCAAATTCTCTTTGCTCTTCAAGAGAATCAAAATAAGGAAATTGTGTTAAAATATAATCAAAATCACCTTTGTGATATTTTACATCAAGCCAATCAAAATCAAATTGGGAAACTTTAATTTTAGTTCCAGCATAAGATAAATTCTCTTTAAAAAATTTAAACGTCTCATCTCCTTCAATTACTGCCATCAATTTATTTGAATCACTAATTTTTTTAGGTACACCTAAGGGCAGAGTAAATAATTTTGCAAGTGTAGTTTGTCTCTTCTCCTTAACAAAAAGTGGAACCCTAGGCTGAAATAAAGAGGATTCAATTGACAAATCACCTAGTTGTGCATATGGATCTAAAATAGATAACTTCTCTTCATTATCAAGACCTAAAAGATACATTGCATAAGAGCTCACAATTGGACTTAGAGAATCTTCAAATTCTCTGAGTTTATAGGATCTCTTAGTTAAATCAAAACCAAATAAATCAAGTACAATAATATATCCATCCTCTTCTTCATCAAAAACTTCAAAAGAAATATCATCTCCCTCAACTAAATCATATTCTTTTCTTAAGTTATTTGAAAATAATGATAATGTTTTTTTATTAATATCATCATCAACTACAGCGACACCAAATTTTGAAATTTTTGAATCTTCAAAAATACCTTTTTCAAAAGAAAAATTTTTTAACTTTAAATCACTCTCACCAATCTTCAAATAAACATTTGTCAAAGTTCTAGAATAATGAAGTATTGTGATTATGCAATCTAAAAAGTCCTTTTTTGAATCACAGATAATCTCATAAAATCCTTCATCAAGAACATCAAAAGTAATATTAAAAGAAGATAACTCTTTTTGTGCAAATTCATCCATAAAATACTGAGTTGTTAAAAGTAATGTGTATTTCATTTATTATAATTTAGATAATCTATATCCTTCTTTAGTCGACTTATCATCTTTAATTTCATAACCCATATCTTTTATCTCATCCCTTAGCTGATCTGCAAGTTCCCAATTTTTACTATCTCTTGCTTCTTTTCTTTTTAAAGCTAGTTCCATGACTTCTAAAGAAACACCCTCTTCCTTTTCAAGTAAAGAAAATACACTATCAACTCTTGTCATAAATTCAATCTCTATCATTTTATCATTATCGATTAGTATTTGAAAATGAATAGCCTTATAAATATGCAGATGATTCTCATGTTTTGGTTGAAAATAATAGTTTCTGCAACGAATTATTTCATTTGTAAATTTGCCCCAAAAATGCAGACAAATATTTTTTAATTCTATGACATCATTAACAACTATTCTAAACCTTACAATATCCCACAAATCAAGTGCATTTTTTAAAAACTTTAGATTCTCAAAGTGGCTTAATTTTTGTACTGATTCTAAATATTCATCTCTACTTAGAGTGACAACTTCCAAAACTAATGTTCTTTGTGCTCATCTATTAAGTCCATAATTTTATCATAAACTTCACTTGCTTGTGTATCATTGATTTGATTAGTATTAATTGATTCAACGATATTTTGTAGCTCTACCATAAATGATTCCATCTCTTTTATAGCTTCTAAATCATCTTCCGTTGCCTCATTATTTTCTAAGAGTATTAATAAGTCTTCTAAATATTTTTCAACTTCTGGTAACATTGTTACTTCGACAACTTCTTTTAACTCATTTTTAATATTGGACATTTTTAACCTTTAAATTATTATTCTATTATTTTAAAATACAAAAGCAATATCTGCTATGGAAATATTATACATTAAAACCTTTGTATTATCAGAATCAATAACACTATATTTTATAGTTAAATCATTTGGATTTTCAATTTCTTGATGATTTTCCACAAATTTTTTGTATCTATTTTCATCTAAAATAGAATAAATAAAAAGTACCTTTTCTTTAAATTTTTCATTATTTATGTATAAAGAAAAAACTTCAGGTTGTTTCTCCATATCATATTTATTTACAAAATTAATTTATGTTTCCTACAAATTTTTGTTTTAAAGAATTTAGAAAGATTTGCCAGATTTTAAAAAAATCTGGCAAATCTAAAAATTTATTTCCCCGCCTGTTGAAGTACATAAGCTCGCAAGTCTTCTAATTGTTGCACACTCATCTTCTCTGCAGTATATTGTGGCATATAGGCCTCTTTACCAGCGGTAGGAGAAGTACCCCATCGACTCACTTGATAAGTAGAGTAACGACTAT
>CAKZOW010000114.1 GCA_937138345.1 uncultured archaeon
ATAAAAAGAAGTGTAATAATGATGGTAAATAAAATTAATAAATAATGAGTTGTTTTAACACAGTATTAATAAATGGTAAAGAGGTTGTATCTGAATTACAACCTCAAATTCTTGAAATTCTTAAAAATAACCCTCATATTGTGTCAGAGCAGTATGAGGAATTTGATTCTATAGATGATTTACAAGAAGATGATTATATTAAAGCAACTAGCGATAGTTATAATTATTTTGATACTTTAGAATTTAAAGAAGATTTTGGTGATTGGAGAAATTTAGATCCTAGTATTGATGTTGAACGTAAACATCCAAATGGTGAACCTAAATTAATTCAAGATAAAAATAATAAAAAATATTACTATAAAGATAAACATGGTGATAAAGTTTATTTTCCTTTAGAACAAAATGGTTTAAACTATATATTTTCAAGTGAAGAGATTCAAGAAGGTACTAGAGTATTAGCTTATCAGCTGTTTAAACAGAACTTTAATGATGACTGGAATGATTTATCATTTGAAAATAAAGGTGAGCTTAAAGAGCTTATAAGAGACTTTATTAATGAAAGAACTGTTGAGTTATCTGATATTGATGAATATTTATCTGATAGAATACAAGATTCTTTAGTTTATATTGATGAATGGGCTGATAATGTTCAAAAATATTTTGAAAATTTAGGCTTTAAAATTGAACAATCTGATGTTGAAGAACAAGATGGTGAAGTAGATAATTCTAGAAGTTATGGTGTAGCAGCTTGGGAAGTTTCTCCAAGTAATAGTGTTAGTACTAATGTATGGACATTCTTATCATTTTTACCTACTAATGATGTAGATACTGTATTTGTATCATCAAGTTTTGAAAATACATCTGATGTATATCAAACATTGCAAGAAGCTTTAAGTAATTTAAGCCCTACTATTATAGGTGGTCAAGTAGAAGACCTTTATGAAACAATGTTAACTAAAATAGGTACTTTGGCTCATAAGAAGCCTTACTTTAAAGAGTTATTAAACATATTAAATAATCCAAGTTTATCAGAAGATAAAAAATCTCAATTCACACAAGCTTTTAATTTAGTTAAAAATCCATTTTTTGTATCGGAAGTTGATTTTAAAGGTAAAAATATTAAACACACTACTAAAGATGTTAGTCAAGTAAATGCTAATTTTAATTCAATTAAACGTGAATGGGGATTTAATTTTGAAACTATTTTTATAGAAGATGGTAAATTAAATACTGCTAAACTTACAGAAATTAATGATGATATAAAAGTTATTAGATCTGAGTTTGATCAATTTAAAAAACTTACTAAAGATGGTAAAAAAGGTAAACCAGATGTTATCCTTTCTGAATTATCACAACATATAAATACTATTATTAGGTCTTTACATGATATGGGAGCTGTTACTACAGAACAAGGTTTTAACTCTTATATAGGTAATTTAGAAGATGTAATTTTTACAAATGAAGAATTAGTTGATAGAACTAATAAAGTTTTATCTATAGTAGAATTATTTAGTAAAAGATTATTATCAACAGACATTAAAAATAAAATTAAAGTTTTTAATGAAAATGGTAAATTTATAAACCCTTTTAATGATCAAGCTATATTTGCTGATTTAGCAAAAGAAGAAGCTTTTTATAAACCAGATGGTTCTGATGCTAGTATTTATAGTGCTAACAAATCATATTGGATTTATAGTTTACCTTCTTATTTAGCTGGTGAAATTAATAAATGGAAGTCTAATATTGAAGAATTAGAAAGTTTATATAGAGAACCTGGTAATGAATCATCTAAATGGTTAGAATATATACTTGGTTATGACCAGAATAGAAGACCTGATGATAGATTAAAGATTGCTAAACAAAGAATTAAAGAAGTTAAATTAGGTATATTTAATGTATTTCAAGAGAGAAAAACTGATAAAAATAAATCTGATCCAAAGAATAATGGTGAATTAGCTAAAGATGATGCTATTTTAGATAGTATGAATAGAATTTTAATGTCTGTTAAAGGAGAAAATAGTTTATTTAATACTCCTACACCAGCAGATAAATTAACTTCATATTTATTATCACATGGTTATTTCTTAAATACTAACGTAAATGAAATTGTAGACAAAAGAGCTGTATTACCTTCTAAAGTAATACAAGTTTTTTATGATTATTTTAGTAGTGAGTATAATAGAATGATTAGAGCTACTAAGGATATAAATGA
>CAKZOW010000115.1 GCA_937138345.1 uncultured archaeon
GTTAAGGTTTTAGAGTATGTTGAAGATAACTTTGATACTAAAACAAGTGTTGAAAGACCTACTAAATGCGGAAGGGTGTATAAAGAGGTTGGTATCAGAGGTATTAGACCCGAATTAAGAAAACTAGGTATAATAAACCAGACTAAGAATAATAAAACATTACCTCATAATTTACAACAGTATAAAAGAGAGGATGTTTTAGAACTCATAGGAGGTTTTTATGATGCTGATGGATATGTTAATATACGTAAAACAGCTAAGGGAAGAGATTTACTTGAAATATCTTTGAGTTCATCTTCTAAATCATTATTAGAAGAAGTTAGATTAACTTTAAATAAGTTTAATATACATGGTAAGATCAGAAAACGTCTACCTAGATTAAATAAAAAAGGTCCTATAAAAGATGTTAATTCTTGGTATGAATTTGTAATAGCTGATTGTAGAAGTGCTGTAAATTTTGTAGATAATATAACATTGTTATGTGAGCACAAACAAGATAGACTTTTGCAAATTAAGGAAGTTTTTTCAACTAAAAAACCAAATTCTAGGGAAACTAACTTCAGAACTGAGAAAATTATAAGTATTGAAAATGTGGGTGTTAAACCAGTATATAATTTAACTGCTGGTAATACAAATACTTATTTAGTAAATGGTATAATAACTCATAATACTGAAGGAGCTTCATTTGAGGGATCTGAAAAGTTATTTTATAAAGCAGAAGCTTATAATATATATTCTATACCAAATGTATTTGATAAGAATGTCGGTGGTGCTACAAATTGTGGTTATTTCTGGGGGGCTTATATGAATCGTAATGGATGTTATGATGAAACAGTTGGTGAATCAGATGTTATAAAAGCACTTATAGAAATATTAAAGGATAGATTCATAGTAAAATATAATTCATCAGATCCAAAAGCTATTACTCAAAAGAAAGCTGAGGAGTGTATTACACCTCAAGAGGCTGTATTAAGAGTTGATGGTACAATATTTCCTGTAGCAGATTTAAAGGATTATTTAGAATCTATATTTCCAAGGAAAGAATCATTCTTAGCAGAACATTATGTAGGAGATTTAATATATAATGAAAAAGGTGGTGTTAAATGGACACCTAATCCTGATTTATTTCCAATTAGATCATATTCTAATGTACCAGCTAATAAAAGAGGTGCTGTTGAGATATTTGAAATGCCTAAAAAGAATGGTTTAGGTGAAATAGCTAGTGGTAGATATATAGCAGGGATTGACCCTATTGATGCTGATACAGGTACATCATTATTTTCTGTATTAGTAATGGATACATTTACTGATAGAATAGT
>CAKZOW010000116.1 GCA_937138345.1 uncultured archaeon
ATATTCATTAATTTACTTTGAGATTGAGGTATACCATAAATAGTTAACTCTTTCTCTAAAGCTTTAATTAAATTTTCGTTAATTTTAAGTCTTTTAGCTTCATCAAGTAATAAATTATATAAAGCAGATTTATTACCAATAACTCCAGATTCATCGATACTTAATTCATTTGATAAATCTTGAACACCACGTTGAGATAATTCCCCAACGATGTTATTCATATCCTTATATAAATCAACTCCTTTAATATCTAATCCATTACGACTAAACATCTTCTCCATATTATAAGCAATACCAGCTAATACATTTTTTTGTATTTGAGAACCTGTATCAGTTTCCTTATATCCTTTAATAGGTAAATTTTGTTGTAATTTCCAACCTCTATTATCTAATTCTAAAGGTGTTAAATTAAATTCATCAGCTAATGTTCCATCTTCATTATGTATTAAATCAGTAGTTGTAGCACCAACTTTAATACCATCTAATGTAATAGTTTCATCAATTCCATTCTCTACCATTTTATCGTATACTCGCTGTAAATCAGTACCTTTAATTAAATCCGGTAATAATACAGCTTGTGAATACTTTAAAAATGTTGGAACACCGTTGTTTCTTTTATAATAAACACCTTTTAAGGGTTGTGCAACAGCTTTAGCTTCTTTTTCTGTGAAAGGAGTTTTATCAGTTCCTAACATTTTAGGCAAAGCAGTTTCGTGATATTTAGTCCACAAACCAAGCCTTTTAACTAAAAATTCCCAACGTGAAGGTAATATATATGCTTGAGCATCTGTAGTATTAACTTTACCTTTAGAATACATGTTAGCAATAGTTTTACCAGCTAACTCTTCAATATCATTAACATTTTTACCAGCAACTTCAACGCCTGTTATAATAGCAACGTTATATGTTAAACTATCTCCATTTTGTAATCTAAGTTGTAACCCATCAGTATAAGTAGATGGTATACGTTTAGCATAATCAACCATATTTTTATAATATGCTGGATCTCCTGAAAACATTTTACCATACTCAATATTACTGATTAATCCATTAATATGGTAATCACTAACAGCATTCATAACTGGATGATCATAAGCTTCGTAAGCTTTCATAATTGAAGCATCAATACCTCTAGAATCATAACCACCTTTAGTTTTAAGATTAGGTGATATAATATCTTTACTCGTTAAGAAACTAACTTTTTCAGCAATACCATCTTTTAATATATTATGAATATAATCTTTAATTTCAGTTTCATATGAATTAATAGAATCTAATGCTGGTGTCCCATCATCTTGATAAATTCTATCAGCAATTTCAGGTAAAACATCTTTTATATTTTCAAAACTTAATCCTTCAAATAT
>CAKZOW010000117.1 GCA_937138345.1 uncultured archaeon
AGAATATAATAACCTTTTTCCCTATACCTACCTGCTATAGTATCTAAAGTATCTGTTAAAGCTATATTAAGTTTTTTACATACCTCTAAAGTTTCTGAGTAGTTTAAATCTTCTAGTAAGCATTCATCTTCATTTGTTTCTACCCATATATACTCTCCTTCATTCCTAAAAGAGTTAACTAATCTACCATCGTCTAGAAAGAACTCTAATTCTGTCTCTCCTTCTGGAAACTCTTTGACCAATCTTTCATACTCATAACCCTTAAATTCCCAACCTTTTTCGATTGCTAGTTTAGCTAAATCTTCTCTTAAATACCTCATATTATTGTTTTTAAATATTCAATTACTAAATCCATCCTATCTAAACCATCTTTAATAAAGTCACTATGAAAACCTTCAAAGATAACCGCCCATAAACTAGTATGAATAGTTATTCTGTGTAAGTGTTGTACTTTACATTTAATAGACAACATCTTGTTTACAAACTCTATTGGTAAATGTCTTATAGGGATTCTTTCTAAAACAGGGAAAATTCTACGAGAATATTGTTCATAACAAAAGCTTAGTTCACGAACATCTTCAAGTGAATAACGGATAAAATCGTTAGGTTTAACAGGTATTACTTCTGGAGCATATCCAACCATACAAGCAGATGTCCCACAATTATGTACACCTTCTTTTAAGTGTAAGTGTTCTATACCTCCAAATTTATTCATTGTCAACGTACACTTATCCCAATCTTTAGTAGCTAGGTGTGCTCTAAGTATTTCTAAATTTTTTAATGTTAATTTTGTATCTGTCATGTTTTTTAATTTTTTACTAATAAATATTCCAAAGCATAACGATAACTTACTCTTTGACCTGTATCTTCCAATAGTCTATCTGACAATTCATTAAATGTTAATTTAGAATCTTCGTAATGGAATAATTCTACTGGTTTTACTTTAGGGTTCTCCCATTTGTTAATCTCAGAGTAAGCCACTATCACTTTCTGATTGTAGGCAAACCCACTTCCGTTATACATCTCAAAATGAATTTTACCGTCTTTACGTTGTACTAGTTTTTTACCTGTAGATAGTTTTTCTCCATTATATTTCGTCCATGTTATCATATTTTGATGTTATTAATCTTAAAGGCTGCGTCTATAGCAGCCTTTTGGTTGTTATCTAAATTTTTACTATGCATTTATTAAATGTTTATTTATCCATTTTATACGAGGAGTAATGAATCCTTTTTCCCAAAAATAGGCTGCATCATTATCTTTTATTTTATCTGGATTATAGATATAATTATACATTGTCTTTTTAGGTCTATTATTGTAAATAATTTCCTTTAGTTTATCTTTTTCCTCATTAGTAATTTTATTTGCGTACATAAGTTCAATAATCCAAGGACATAACCCTCCAGTATATGCTGAATTTGTTATTAAAAATAAGTCTTGATTATCTAATAATATCTGTCCTAATTCTTTTTTAGTTCTCATTTTTATAAATTTTAATTGTTTCTAAAATACCAGCTTCGATTGCTAGTTCATAAGTTAAGAATGTATCTCCTTCTACTAATAAATATGTTTCTTCTACATGTTTATAGATTTCATACCTATACTCATAATCAAAACTTCCTAAAACAGGTAAAATAATTAAACCTTTTTCTCTAAACCACTTACATACTTCTTCTTGAGTAGGAGCTAGAGTATCTATCGAATTTATATCAGTGAAAAGCCTTTTGTAAATCAAATGTCCTTTCTCATCTTGATACAATCCAGGATAATAGCTATGACATGGTTTATCATACCCTAGTTCTTTCAAACTATCTGCTATTTGTTTATTGACTATCATTGTTTATACTTTCTCTAACTGAGTGAAATAATATACTCTAGTAAAGTGTGTCACTTTTTTAGCTACTTTCTTCCAAGTAAGATTATTAGCAACCAATTCTTCAGATTCCTCTGAAATTATATCATTAGCCACCCATCTTAATAAGTTACCTATATCTCTCTTTTCTGTAGCATCTACCTCAACAATACCTTGGTTAATACGATTAGGAGTGCAAGCATAACTCACAAAAGCTTCAATACTATTAAGTTCTTCTGGATCTACAGATGCTAATGTTTTAACCTTTGAAGTTGAGTGTTTAGTACCTTTTACTTTAAAAATAAATTTCTCTCCTTTCCAGTGAAAAGTCCATACAATTCCTTCTCCAATACCAGAGTATCCTAACTGTTTAGTTACAGGACAATCCTTTTCTACTTCATTAGTTAATTGGATTAACTTGTTTTGACTTTTACCTGGGTGGTTGAAATCAATTGTAATACTATAAGTAGGGAAATCATAGATGTTATAAACTCTATCTATACCTGACTGTAAGCCTTTAATATTGATCCATTTTTTCTCCTCAACATTCGTAATAGAGCAGTCAAACATATAGAAAGATTTCTCTTTTAAAGAAATACCTACTCCTTTTTGAATACCTGTACCTGCCCACTCACCATATAAGTTAATTTGCTGATGATCTTCCAACATATGATCTTTGGAGATAGATTCCATTAACTCTGTCAATTCTCCCTTGTTATCAGCTAAAAACTGATTAAATCCAAAATGACCTCCCGTATGGTCTACAGACAGTAAACTACCTCGTTTTAATCCTCTGATACCTTCTTTATTAGTATAAGAGATTCCTGCATTAGTACCATGTAATTTTACAGTACCAGTAACTTCTACAGTAGGTCTATTACTCAACTCATAGATAGGATTATTATCTACATCTAACCCTTTAAAATCTGCTCTACTGTTAACTGCTCTCACACAATCTTTAAATTGCTTAATCTTATGATATGCTTTAAATTTCATTGTTTAAATTTTAAATATTAATAAATTTAGGTGTAAATCCTCCTTGATAAGTTCCTGGTATAGGAATCATTTGATCTCCTTGTTTATCTACAGGAAAATTATCTTGTATCTGTTTATACCATGTTTTAGTGTTTGTTACTTTAGTAGGTTCAATTAGTATATGGTAACCTCCTCTGGTTTCAAGTACTCTGTAACCTCCATCCATAATTTCTTTTAACTTGGATAAATCGAAAGGTTTCTCTACATCTAAGTCGAAATCTACGTAAACACCTCTACTTTTTGATACTTGTAAGGAACTATAAGCTTCCCTAACTAAATCATAATCTAAATTAGTTCCACTTATTAAATCCGTAAGCTTATGCATCATTATTCTAGCTGCTTTCTTTTGACTCCTTGGGTTAGGATTAATATAAGCCGCTAGACTAATTTGATTAACCTCTTTTCCTTTTAATTTATAAGCACCTAAAGGTATTTCCCAGTTTTTAAGTTTACGAATTATATGCTCTTTTTTAACTATTACTCTCCCTAATTGTACTCTATCACTAGAATTAATAGAAGTAGGATCATACTTTTTCCTAGCAAATAAAGCCATATAATACTTTTCACCTGATTCTAAGTCAGGTAAAGATTCTATAAAGTTTTCTAAAATAGACTCATCTGCAATAATTGTATAATTCATTTTTTAATTTAAATAATCTGAAATAAGTGTTTCTAAATCGTTTACTACTGCATCCAGTATAGGATAATCTAGATAATTACTACCGTTTATTTTATGAGGAGGATATACTCCTGTTTTCAAATACTGGATGGCTAATTCGTGGTCTTCGGTATCTTAAAAGATCACGTCTAGTCTATTCATTTCCTTCTGTAGTTCTTCAATTAATTTATCGTTATTCATGTTTTTAATTTTTATACCATTTAGCTTCTTTTTCATAAATGATATTTTTGTCCACTAAAGTTTGTATGGCTAAACTGGTAGCTTCAGTAAAATTATCTGGATTGCTCTGCCACTTACTTTGAGCTATATCTTCAGGTATATCTGTCAAAAAGAAGTATTTATTCCAGTCAGATTCTACTTCTTCGTTTTCTACCCAAACATCTACCCAAGCTCGTACTTGACCATCCTGTATTAATACTGAGTCTTCTTCAAGTTTTTCTATTTTGTCTTCAATTTCTTTAATTCCTCCCATTCTATTTCTTATAATGAACTATAGTTACTTCCATATCTACTAGTTCTTGTTCGATAATTTGTTTAACTTTTGAAAATTCTGCTCCTGCAAGACCACAACCTATGAGTGGTAATCCAATGTGCCTACCTTTAAAAGTGTGGTTAATTTTTTTCATACATAATGTAAAAGCTTCATAATCGAATGGAGATATATTATTACGCATACCTTTCCATTCATACTGTGTATAACAATTGATAACCCATAAAGATTCTTTAATTACTTTACCTCCATGATTACTTCTTTTATTAGGTTCGATGAAGTTTCTTAGGATATATCTTTCACTATGTTTAGCTAAAGTAATATCATGCTCGTTTCTATAAACAAAGAATTCAGTAGCATCTATTACTCCTAGCTTATTAATTTTACCTTTATTCATTTCTCCTTCCATCGTAAACCAACCAGGGTACCCTTTATCAGTTCCAAAAGCCTTAACCATTTGAGGTGCAAGCCCTTTTTTCTGTGTATTGAAACAGTTAATTCCATGAGCTATAGCATCGAATTCTCCTTCGAGTGCTAACTTAATTAAGTCTCCTTTAATTTCTTTCATTACTTATTAAATTTAATGCTTCTTTCAAAGCGATTTCTAATATATTTTCAAATTTACCACAGCCTAAATCTGCATGTGGTTTTGGCTTAGGTTTACATTTTTGCCATACGAAAGCTCTGTAACATAAATCTGTACTAACCCAATCATCATCCTCCCAACCATCTATACCCAATTCTATATGAATATCTCTGTTTCTTAACCAAGCTCTTAACTCAGATTGTGTAGGGCGTATGGTTACATCTCCAGTATTATCATTTCTATAATTATACTGTGATATAGCTTCTGTTCCTCTATAAGATTTATTGTGGTGACAATTTTCTACAAATATTTCAAAGAATTCTATAGCTACGTAATCCTTATGGTTTACTTCCGTTCCTTGTGCATCAAAATAGTTTTCACAAGGTGTATTAAATCCTTTCTCCTTAGCTAACTTAGCTACTTCAAAACTTATTAACTGACTCATATTTTTATTTAAAACTGTTCAATAAATTATCAATCTGTTCTATTTGGTCCTTAGTGTACTTACCTGTAATAGAAAAGTATTCTCTTTCCTTTGGTTTAGGTTTTTCAGTTCTTTCCCAAGTAACTGATTCTATTCCTTCCACCCAGTATAATCTATCTCCTATATCTTGTTTAGAAGAATTAACCTCTACCGTAATAGTCACATCGTAAAACCTATTTCCTATTTTAACTAGTAATTCTTCTTCATACGTAGCATAAACTTGCCCACAATCAAATAAGCCGTCAATATCAGTAAAAGGATAATCTTCTAGCTGTAATTCGTGTTTCAAATATTCTGATTCAAATACTTGGTATTCATTTATTAAATATTGTTCTGTAGGTGTTTCTACAAAGTCTCTTTTAATAGCTTCTTCAATGGCTAATTGTTTATCTCTCTTAGCTCTTAGTACTGTAACCTGTTTGGTGAGAGATTCTATGTCCTTACTATCTAAATCCATTGAACTAAAGTAATTACCTGTTCTTTTAGCTCCAGGGTTTAGTTCTAGTATCTCTAATATTAGCTCTTCTTTAATTTCATACCTACTTTTCTGAGCTTTATTGACATCTATAGCTCCTCCAGTTATAAACTTTTGAGCACATTTCCTACACACAGTTACGTTAGGTTTACGATGTCTAGTAACCAAAGCCACCTCTCCTTCTACATCTACCCATTTAGTACTACAATTCTGACACTTAGATTCTTTTACCTTAGTCCTATTTCTTAGCCAAGCTTCTGTAGTAATCATATCTATTTTAACTTGGTTAACGTCTTCTTGTTTTATTTTACTCATATTTGTTCTATTATAATGTTATCAATATTTACTTCAATACTAAACCCTTGAGTATTATCTGATGTTTTTAAAGCATCGTTAACTCTTTCTAAATCTGCTAGTAACTGATAAGTCGCTTTTCTCTTAGCTTCTTCTATTGTATTAGCTTCTACTACTCCGTGGTCAAATGATCCCCATATTGACTCGGATGTACATTTCCATTTGTATTTATTCATTTTTAAGTTATATCTGAAGGTGTTAACTTACGTGTTGCCCAGAAAAGGTAACCGCTTTTATTATGAGATATAGGTTTAGGACATACTTTTTCAAGGTAGTAATCTAAAGGATTATCTAAAATGATTTGTACTATTTTTTCAAAAGCTTTCTCAAAAGTAGAGAAAGTAATTATTTTTTCACCTATCTTTCTTTCGGTAAACCAACCTAATGACTTACCATCAGAATCACTCCATAAATCAAAATAATAACCTCCTGTATAATGTTTAAATAGTTTAATATTAATACCTAACTTTACTCTTATCCATTTAAATAGTAAATCATGTGATGGTCTTAATATATAACCTTTATCCTTTCTACTAACATCTGCGAAATCCTCAATATACCCTAAACTACCTTCAGTACCATCTGAATAGTAAAAAGTCTTTATATCTGACTCATTTATTAAATCAGTAAAATACAATGAGTTATACTTTTGTGCTATTTCAAAATTTATATAATCTGTTTTTAAATTCATAATTATTATTTTTCATAGTAAAAACTACCATCTTCGTAAAATTCATATTCATTAGCTTCACATGTATGTTCTATTGCTTCATCTGTGTAACAACTAGCCACAGTTTCATCATATAGTTTACGTACCCCACTTCTACGTTTTCCATTGTAATAAGCGTTGATAACATCTAAATCAGACCAACAACCTGTTAAAGGTAGTTCATCCTTAATTAAATTTAATTCCTTTAAACTTGTACCTTCTTCAAGTAATTTTTCTAGTTTCTTAATACTCTCATAAATATCTGCTTGAAGATGACCCCCTAAGTCATGCCAATTATCTCTAATCCAACTAAATACCTTCTCCTTATCAGGATGAGTATCTATTGTATAAATTGTTATTTCTACTGTTCTCATATTATTTTAATTTTAATAATTATTATTTGTATTTAAATATATTTCAAATACTGCTTTATTATCAGGATTGTCTAATAGTTTCTCAACTAATGTTCTCACAGCACTCTTATTTCCTTGATAATGGTCTAAATCTAATTCTACTAATACTTGTTCTACCATAATTAATCTTTTAAATAGTTTTGTAATAAATTTTTAGCTTCTGGTATTTCAGATAATTCTGTCGTTTATTTTAATTCTGTATACGCACTTCGTGGTTAGTCTTCTTTCAACATGTATTCTAATTTTTCTTCTTCTGTCATTTTTAAACCAGCTTTCAGTAATTTAATATAACGTACATCATTTTCATCTAATGCAAACCACTCACCTCTAAGTCTTTTACCTGCAAACATAGTATGTAATCTTGACTCAACATCCTTATAAATTACATGTATCAGTTCTACTTCTGGTTCTTCTGATTGTAATGTTTTCTCCCTAAATTTAGGATTGACACTCTTACCTATCTTGTAGTAACCATTACGATTATTAAGCATTAGGTAGGTTAGGTAATTCTTCTTAATTTTTACTTCTTCAGTACCGTGAGCAAAATACTCTGAATTTAGTCTATAACAACTTCTATGCCCTGTGCTTATCAAAATTTTCTTTTTTATTAAATCTTGGATAGATGCATTAACAGTGTTATATTTACATCCTAGGATTTCAGCGTACTTTAATTTATTAGCCTTAATTAGTATAAGAGTACCGTTATTATCCGGTTCTTCTTTAAGTAGTAAAAATATTAGTTTCGTTGAATAATCTTTGGTCATAGTTAACAATGTTTCTAGATCATCCAGGTATATTTTAGAATACTGTCTTTTCCGAGAGGTTTTGGTTGTATTCTGTATGTTTTCTCCTCCCTCGGATTTGTGTTTAATTGTTGTCATAATTTTATTATTAGTTAGTTTTTAAATTTTTAGGATATTTTTTAATTCTATCTCCTACGAAGAAGTACTCAGGATTTACCCAATAGATGCTTCTATAAACCGTGGCTGTTATAAAGCCTTTAATCTGTAGTTCCTTTACTATTTTCTTCATAGTATTTACGCTTAGATCAAGGTCTTTAATTGCTCTAGGTCTATTCAAGTAAACAAAATCTTCACCATACCCAGTGTTATACTGTATCCATGTGTATAGTTTTAAAGCTGAAGGTGTTAAACTGTAAATACCTCTAGTATGATCCGAAGACCTGTATACTTTGTGGTAGTTAGAAGCTTCTACTTCTTTATGTAGGCTCACCAATACTCCGTCTAATTCTTTGTACTGGTTTTCAAACTCTATCTCCTTAATTTTAACAAGGAAATTAGTTGTATGAGGATTTATGGCTGTTTTTAGCACATCCTTCTTTTCTGCAATTGTCATGCTTTTTCTATTTTTAATCATACTTAAAGGTACTAAAAATATACCATAGTACCAAATATTATACTAATCTTTTTTTTATTGAGGTTATTAAGGGCTACTTTTTGATTTTAGCTAAATCGCTGTAACCTAGTAATAGCAAAGGTTCTAGCCTATTTTTAGCATATTACCTTTGGTCAAGAGGTAACTATACCCATTTCTGTTTAAATCTCTAGTCGTCTGTAACCTTGTAATACCAGTAGTTTCAGAGGTTTTTTAATTAATTATTGTTGTCAAAAAATAGCCCCTTATCTCCATCACCATCCATGATAATAATTGGAATTAAAATCAAATAGACAATTGTTCTTATCTCCACACCGCCCTAGTAAATAGAAGGATTTAAAATCTCTTTATTAACATGGGTGGTAAATATTTATTACCTTTACATATGGAATGTAAAAGAGTAAAATGTCAATGTGACGAATTCAGTAGCCAATTTTGTAAATACAAGCAAGCTGCTAAACCTAAGAAGGTTAAAGCTAAACCTAAGGCTCGTAAAAAGAAACTGATACCTATACCCAAGATTGATACAATCGTTTGGGAATTCTGTTCAATTGCTTTTAGGCTTCAAGACGCTGATAAAATGGGTAATGCTTCTTGTAGTACCTGTAATACTCAATTGTACTACTACGGTACTGGGAAAGCTCACATGGGCCATTTTTTGAGCCGTAGATTTCGAAACACAAAGTTCCTTAGAACTAATATGTCGATCCAGTGTAGTACGTGCAACTCGGCAATTTATCATGGACGGCCATACGAGATGGGTCGCTTCCTCAACAACAAGTACGGTGAAGGAACTGCTGAGAAAATGATAGCTATGGCTGCTATACCTACTAAATTCTCTCGACAGGACTACAAAGTTATACTCTTCGAAATGGCTCATTTTATATACAAAGAATCAGA
This sequence comes from uncultured archaeon, assembly GCA_937138345.1. Classification (GTDB taxonomy): domain Archaea; phylum Nanobdellota; class Nanobdellia; order Woesearchaeales; family UBA583; genus UBA583. The sequence continues at coordinate 9,373 of CAKZOW010000117.1, forward strand.
ATCTAAACACCTATTCGAGTGGAAAGAATCTATGGCTAAGTACAAGCAAGAACTAATTTTATCTATTGTAGAAGGTAAAACCACTATAGATGATGAAGTCATACTAGGAAAATATCGTTTACCTTAAAACTAATTACTTATGAAAAGCGGAATATATACTATTACTAATACTACTACTAGTCAAATTTACTTAGGTAGTTCTATTGATGTACATATAAGATTACAGACTCATAAGAATGCTTTAATTAAAGATAAACATGAGAATAGTAAACTACAGAGGTCATATAATAAATATGGTGCTGAAGTTTTTACTTATAAGCAAATACTAACATCTCCAGTAGAGTATAATTTTAAACTAGAGCAAAAACTCTTAGACACTTACGTGAAATGGGGTTTTGACTTTAATTTAAATAGAAATGCTATTGGAGGAGCTTTTATAGACAACTATATGTATTCTGAATTAGAATGGAAGGTCATTGTATTGATGGTAAACAAAGGATACACATCAAGACGGATGGTAAAACTTCTTAAAAAAGGTTCTACTCATAGATTTGCCAAAATATTTAATAAAAGTCACTATATAAAAAATCCTATCTCAAAAAGTCTTAAAGACAAGTTTAATGATAATAATAAAATACATAAAGGAGCTAATGCACCCCTGAAGTATTCAGACGTAGTGTTAGGTAAAATTAAATATCTTCACTCCTGTGGTTTCACTATTACAGAAATTTCTGATGTACTAGGTATAAAAATTTCTTCGATATACGGGTATACTTACTCAAACCATTATAAAGAAGTAATTCCTTTTAGATACAATTATCACAAAGAATTAAATCATACTATCAAAAGGACTTCTATCGACGGAAAACAAGTGAAACTATACTTTAATAAGTATTTTGCTACTAAATCCGTACATAACCATAAAAAACATAATCATAGGAAAGTAGAAACGGTGCGTAAAGGTATCTCAGAATGTCTCAAAGGTAGACAAAAATCAGCCTACGGCTACAAATGGGAATATCTGTAAATAAAAACCCTAGCAGAATCACATCTACTAGGGTTGTATAACATCAATCTAACACTATACTAGGGCGGTAAATTAATTAAGCTAAAAGTTTCTCAACTTCTAAATACTTAGCCTTTGTAATCTCCTCTACAGTAACTTTAGGACCAAACCCATGTGTAAGTGCTAAAGTAGATTCAAATACCTCACAAGCCTTTTCTGGTACTTTATACACAGAAATTTGACCTGTCGATTTAACAACAAAATACTTATAATCCTTAGATACTTTTGTCCAAGTGGCTTCAAGGTTTTTCATTAATAATCCTACCCTTTTCGGAGTAGCACACCAAATCTTCAACTGCTGATTAATTTCTGAATGTGTAGTACCGTCTTTTAATACTACTACTTCTTTGTCTGTTCCTAATTGAAATAATACTTTCATAATTTTTTATTTATAAAATGTTTGTAAATTACCTGGCCCTTCTAAAGTCCAAGTATCTTTTCCTAATGTCCATCGTAAATATTTACTTTCCATCACAAGTACGTCTCCTTCTACTTCTAATTCATACAGTAAATCGCTTTTTACTCCTCCAAAATTAAGTCTGTAAAGAGATGCTTCACGAGTAAACTGAATAGTTAAAATACTGTCTTCAATAACTACATCTTTAAAAGTAATTATAGATAATTCAGATTCGAGTAGACTTATTACAGGTACTTTGCCTGTATTATTATGTAAAGACTCATACTTGTAACTAACTGCTTCAAATGTACGAGATGTCTCAGTACAACTTACAATACTTAGTAGTGCTAAAATTAATAAATACCTCATAATTTATCTAAATTTAAAAATTCTTCTATATTAGTGGTTATTATACGAAATAAATTTTTTCCCATAATTAACCATATAAAACAGTAAATAGGTATTAGGAGTGTATCACATATCATAGTTGTAACCCATAGTACACAAATTAGTAGAAAAGCTACAATCCCTACTACAATTTGAACTATTACTAATAATCTTTCTAAAAATCCTTTCATTTTAATTTTATTGTGTCTCCTATATTATATAAACCACAGTCTGCTTTAATGTACTGAGATGCTGACTGCCAAAATCCACTTTTAATAGTACACATGTATTTACAATAATCGTTTTTTACAGTAATACCTTCTACTATGAAAGGGTCTTTACTTGTCATTACAGGTGAATGACTACACGAACTAAAAAATACTACTAAAATTAATAAATACTTCATATAGGTAATGTTATTTCCTGTGTTTCTCCTGTATTTAATTCACAAGCAGAATACAGTACTGTATTACTAAATACTTTTACCTCACTAGCTTGAGTGAGTATTACTTTACCTTCCTTACTAAATGGACCTAATTGGACATAATAAGGAATATAAGCGACTGCCGACCATCTAGTTAATAGTTGCCTACCTTGAGCAATCATAGGTTTAACTACGGATTCCCAATTATTGTCTACTATACAATGGGTGGCTGTTCCAAAATTCGTTTCTATTTGTTCTGAATTTATCATAAGTACATTATTTCTTTAACTTCCATAATTAACAATTATCTATTTCATGTTCAAAAATACATTCGTAAAGTAATTTATCACCTTGATTATTTTCCATCTCTGCTAGTTGGTTCAGAGTGTAACCATAACTATCCAGTATGTTTGCTAATTCTTTAAGTGTGTATTCATAATAGTAATGATGTTCAGACCAATACTTCTTATCCTTCCAAATAGTAGAACCAATTAATGTTACAGGAGTATGTTCTAAAGTCCCGTCTGCGAGTTCTTTAAATACTTCTGGATAATCTGTACGGTTAAACTCTTTAAAGGTGTAAGAAAGCATCCCATTACTCATGTACTGGTAATTGTCCGGGTCTGTTATAGTCCATTTCATGTCCAAAGATTTTATCGATTTGTTTAAAAATTGCAGGAAGTTTTACTCTGTTAATGTGATTTACTTTGTAGGCAATCTCAGGTATTACTACTAACTTTTCTATGTTTTGTATATGGTTTTCATCTGAGAACTTCCTAAGTTTATAAATTTCAATGAATAACTCACAAAACTTATCTAAATTATCTTTTTTTAATAGTTTTGAACTTATTTTATCAAAGTGATTTAATAAGTTTTCTTTAAAATCTCCTTCTATAAAAGAAGACAGGTGATAATGACAATGTTTATTTCCTAAATAACCAACGCCCCAATACCAACCACAATCCCAGGAAGGTTTACTTAAATAAATCCTTTTGCCTTCTACTATTCCCATATAATGTTTCATAATTTAAATTAAAAAGAGGTAGCAGAACTTAATCTACTACCTCGACATGAAAAATTTAAAAAAAATAAATATATGACAAAAATTATTTACCGTTTACATTTACATTTGACTTACCTGCTTCCGCTACAGAAGTGATAGTCCCTTGTAATTGTTTAGCCATATCTTGCGAATCTCTTAAACGAGCTTGCATAGAAGCTAATTGGTCTTTTAAAGCAGAAATTTCATACTGTTGTTCAGAGATTTTCATCTCTTTTTCCATAGTATCTTGCTTATGTTTGAACTCTAAGTTACGAGTTGCTGCTGAGATACCTGCTTTTACAGCGTTAGTTTCATGATCCTTAGCTTTATCTAACTTCTTTTGTAAGTTCTCTACCTCTTCATTACTAATCCAAGCATTCCCAAATTCAGCGACTAAAACTTTAGCAGTACTTAACTTCTCTTCTTTTACCTGCATACCTAAGTCATACTTCATAACTCGATAAGCTTCAGAGAAGCTTACTTTTTCTGCTTGTAATTTTTCTATGTAATCCTCCTTCAAATTAGCTAATTTGGCTTCCTGTTCTTGTACTTTAGCTACTGTTTCATCAAACTCATTTACAGCATCTTCTACTTTACTGATAATCTGTTTGTGTAAAATCTCTCCTGCATCAGTGATTTTCTTAATTGCTGAGGAAATCTGTGGATTCTTCGTTAAATTCATTTTAATTGTTGACATAATTATACTATTTTAAAAAATTAAATGATTAATTGCTTCGTCTATGCACTTATCGAATAAGACTTGTGCCTCTATATTTACACTTTTAGCCGTTGGACTCATTGTGCTCCAAACTGCGTCTGAATAAGCTTCTAATTCTTTTTGAAAAGCTTTAGCAGCTCTCGAAAGACTATGCCTATAAATATCTAATTTCTCCATATCGTCTATAGCAGATACTAGATTATTTGTAGTCAGAATAGAGCGTAAAAGTACGGTTTTATTTGCTTCTATCCTATCATTTGTCTCTTCTTTTGTAAGTTTTTTACGAGTGGTCCGGTTCAATAAAGGTACTGTCTTTAATGATTTTACCTTCTGCATTTGTTTCACTACCCTTGGTTTCGTTAGCATCTATTATTCTTTTTAAAACCTCCTCTGGAAGAGGTGTTCCATGATTTAAATTTAATTTATATAAAGCGCCTACAGCGAAGAATATAATATCTCCTAAAGCATCTGCTTGTTCTTCTGTTGTAGTAGGGATACCATACTCTATAAGATCTTGACATTCCTCTCTACAAGCTTTTCTAATTCCTTCTTTCGAAATACCTTCTTTGTAGGACTGTTTATCAGTACCAAAATACTCCAATAATTCTTCCATAATGAAAGAACCTTCTCTTATTTGATCGTAATTAGTTAGATTACGTTCCTTGTTCCACTTTACAATCCTTTGTATTACATTCATAATTAAATATTTCTTTTGATTTATCAGGAATAGTATCTAGTTCCGCAGTTGGTTCTATTTCTTCTCCTAATAATATTTCTAATTTTTTTCTATAGTCTTTTGATTTACTACACACATCTCTAGCATTTGCTTCTCGCAGATTTTTATCAATATTTTTCTTACTACCTTTAAATATCTTTTCAGGATACCTATACAGTTTAGAGTACTCGCCAGCAAGAAATCTATCTTTTAGGTTTTTTACAGGTAATTTTATTACTAAAGCATGTAATTTACCATAAAGACTTTCGCCAAAAAAGTACTCATCGGCTAAATGAGGTATGTCAAAATCAATATCTGAACTTTCCCCTTTAACAAGGATGGTAATACAGTTGTCATAATCTACTTGTCTTTCTTTATCTTCTACTCCTACAGCAAATAAATCAAGTTTTATAAACTTAACTATAAAACCTTTACCATATATATTCAAGGAGGGTAGAAGATATTTTCGGGTTTTATTGTAGATAGTACCTTCTACTAAAGTATTTGATGTAACTTCTTTTACTTCGTTGTATTTTTTTAAATCTTTTATTTCCATAAATAAGGTTTAATTAGCCCTTCGTTTTTTTTAATCCTATAATGAATACTGTAATCTCCGTCATATTGTTTGTAAATTTTAACACATTCTTTAATTTTTTCCCAACTTTCTTTTAATAAAGAATCTGGCATTTGGTAATAACAAGTATTATTATTATTAGCATTCGCATAAACTACTACAGGATTAGTTATAGTCAGTCCTGTCATATACTTAGCTAATAACGAGTAAAATGTTAATTGAAATCCAGTGTCCCATTCTTTAATAAATTTCTCTACATTCTCAGGATTATACCTACCAACTTTTAAATCAGCTATAAGTAAAGAACCTGGTTGTACTGTAATTTGACCAAAAGTAACTGGTTTATCCGTATTATTTTCGTAATACCAATCAGCCAATCCCTTACACTGTAGTCCTAGTAGTTCACTACTAAGTATCTTTTGAGTATCTCCATATTTATTTAGAAATTCTACAACTTCACTAGTATAACTTGTTTCCAAATTATACTTAGTGCTGTGTATTTTTTCAAAATCCTCACTGTCAAATAAAGTAATACCATCTCTCATTAGATTATAGTAATCTTCAAAGGGATTTAACTTGTTCCAAACTGAAGTGTCAGAATATTTAGGATACAATCCAAGATAACGAGTAACCTCAATAAGATTATCAAAGAACTCTCCTGTTTTAAAACCTTCATCAATAATTAACTTAGCATTAGCCGTAGGGATTCCTCCTTCATACAATGCAAATTTCTTATCAAAAGTATCAGGCGCGAACATAAGAGTGTCTACAGCATCTCCAATCATCATACCTTTATTCTTCTTGTCCTTAGTAATTTCACTTGTACTACCAAACATCTTCTTTAAAAAACTTTGGTTAACGCCTTCTAACTTATCATATCCTTTCCTCATAATATTCTGTTTAATTGCCTTTTTAATTCTTTAGCACCATATTTAAACGCTATGTCGTAAGGATCAGATAACTTCTTCTCATTACCATAAGCATCAATATACGTACCTTGTAAATCAAACCTAATAGCTTTACCTCCATGTTTCTTAACTAATCTATCGCTATAGTTTATACCTGCGGTATCGTTGTCCATTAGATAATAATCTGGATGGTACCCTCCTAAGTTAGTAGAACTTTCTGAAGGAACAAACCTAGAATTAAAACCAATATTAATTAAGCAGAGATATGACTTTAGATTCATAGTCATTATGAAAGGAACATCTGGTTTCATAGGTTCAAATCCTCCTATATCAGATGCTATAAAATTAGTTAAGAAAAGCCTAGTTTTAGGTCCATAGAGTTTACACCTGTTATTGATAACATTTGCATATACATCAGTAGGTTCATGTTTTATCCACCTATCTTTGTAAGTAGTCCAGTACTTTTGTACAGGCTTGCATTTTTCACTAAGTAATTGTTTTGCTGTAATACCACATACATTCCAGAATGGTGCATCTCTTGAAGCCCATTTTCTAGATTTAAATTTTATAATGTAGGGTGTCTTAGTTCGGCTAGAATAGGTAGGAATAAAATTAGGCTGTATTTCTTTTGCCTTTACCAAGGCTTCTTTAAAAGTGATATTGTGTACATACTGCAAAGCATAAAAGCAATCCTTGTTATGTAACTCATCACTAGGGTCGAATAGTCTTAACCTATGCCCAGTCCATTTTAAAATAGCCCCAGGAGAACTATCTGCTCTCCTAGGGTTTCTAAACCTCTGCTTAACATCAACATATCCTACAATTGTTTGCCATACGGCTAATTGATCTATAGAGTTAATGTCTGTCATAAAAGTTTAATTAAAATGGTAAATCATCATTTGAAAAAGAATTTTCAGTTGTACCACCTACTTCTGGTGTAGTAGAAGGAGCTGGTTTATCTTCTTCTTTCAATTTATCTAATAAAGTCCAACCACTTAAAGTTTTGTACTGGTTTAAGTACTTGTCGCTTTCTTCATTACACGCTTTTCCAGGTAATTTAATCTGTAATGTACCTTTAGTAACTACTTCTTGAGTTTTAGAACTCATATACTCTTCTCCACCGATGATTGTGCAATATTCCAATCCTTCTGCAAAGTCAACAAACCCTTGAGCAACTTCTACCATATCAGTCATTTTACTAGGCATAACTGGGAACGCTTTACCTAACTCAGGGATTTTACCTAACTCTTGCGCTAGAGTCTCGAAGTATTTAGGCGCACCAAAGTAGAATGTTCTACCAATCGTATTTGGTGTAATCCAGAAATCCTTAGTCGTAAACCTACGATTTTTGTAAGGATGATCTTTAGGATTATACATTCCCTCAGTCTCATCGTTTTCTACAAAAGTCAAAGTAATTTTTACTGTACCAGAATTAGATTTCCCTATAGCTACTTTCTCGATAGTTCCTGTTACTATATCTCCAAAAGCTAAATAAGGACTAGGAGCGTTTTTACGTGCTTCTTTTTCCGCCTCACGTTCTTGTGCATCTTTTATTTGCTTATTTGTTTTTGCTAAATTTTCTGCATGTAAAGCATCACTATCTGTTAACCAATTCATAATTTATAATTTTTAAACGTTTAAAATTCAATTTAATTAAATAATGTTTTTTGGGATTACTTTTAATCTATTCATCCTTAATCTATCCTAACCATTCTTCTGTAATAGATACATCTTGATTTCCTCCTAACATATTAGTAGCGTTTCCTCCTAACATTTCTCCAGAATTACCATTTAGATCTTCTGTAGAAATTTCAGAATCTTTAACTTGATTCTCTGATGTTCCCTCTTCAGTAACATCCTCTACTGTAGAATCATCTTCATCGCTAGTATCACACTCTTCAGATTTTACTTTTGGATTTATTACTCCTACGTACATACCTTCATTAGTAAAGTTTCCTACCGGAATAGGTACTCCTTCTGGAAGATTGAATTTAGTGTTGTCTATCATGATTCCAATTAATACCTTATTACGGCATTTAGAGGCTCCTTTTAACCCGTCCTCTTCTTTTGTTACCCTAAATGAATTACCTGGAATAGTGTTTGCATCCTCAGTAGCGTTACAAATGTAAGAAATCTTATCTTGATAAACGATTCTAAATCTATCGTCTGGTGATAAATTTAACTGTTCTTTAAGAGTTTTACTTACATAAACGGCTGAATCTTTAATCATGAATACTGCCTTTCCATCTTCCCAGATAACTTTCTTAGGTGTGTTCAACCAACTGCTTTTACTTAACTTTAACATAATTATTTGATTTAAAAATTTAAAAATTTAGTGACCTTTTACGTAGTATCTTACGTTGTTTTTAATAAATGCTACTATAGTATTGACGTTTACCGGTCTAGGTTGCATAATCTCTACGTCTAAAAACATGTATCTACCATCCTTAGAATCTTGAGCTAACTTATACCCAATCATCTTTCTTAGCTCTCCTGGTACTATCTCTAGTATAGGATTTTCTTGAAATTTAGCAAACTCTTCGGCAGCTACATCTAGCATGTTTCTCTTCCCATTACGAGCTTTCTTAACCAAAGCAATAGCAGATTCGATTTGAGCTTCTCTTTCAGCTTTCAGTATACCTTTTTTCTTAACACTATCTTGCTTGTAGAAGTATACAGTACAAATATCAGCTCCGTGCTCTAGGAATAAAGACCTTATACCTAGAGTACCATCTCTCTTATCTGCTTTAGTAACTTCTACTTCAGAATCAAATAGATTTGCACTATGTAAGTGCTGCTCTACCACACTATTACCTATACTAAGATTACCACCTTGTCCTAGTACTCTTACTATAACAGTATCATAACTTTTACCTGTTACTTCATAATAAGTAGTTTCTGATAGGAAATCACCTTTTTTAACTTTACTTACGTCCTTTATCATATTATTTATTTTAAAAATTATTAATCTTTTTTCTTGTAATTAGGATAAACTAAATCCCAATTTACGGTAATAGTACCATCTTCTTCTTTATTTGAAATGAGTACTTGTTGTCCTTCTAAATAAGCAAACCTACAACCAGCATTCATGTCTGTACTACCATGTTTAAATGATAAATAACCTTCTCCTTTTTTTCTGTACATAGAACTTACTACGTCTGCCTCTTGTACTATTTTAGTACCAGCTTTACCTGTATAAGCTAAGAATTCTGATCTTACTACTTTACCTGAATCATCTTTAGTATCGTCATTCATCTTAATATGTCCTAAAAAAATAACATGTTTAGCAGATTGACTCATTTTTCGCATGATTCTATCACTAACAGACCTTCCCCAGAGGTAACCACTTCCTTTTGCTAATGAATATACACTCATAAATTCAGGATCGCCTTTCAAAAAATACTGTGCGTAAGTTTTAGTATTGAAACGTGGTCCTACAGCTCTTTCATTAACTTGTCTTGCTTTCAAATTAAAATTTTTACCCATAGAACTACCCATATACGCTAAAGTACCATAGTATTCACACCATTCATCTAAAGCAGATAAATTATCATAAGCAATAAATGTAAATGGCTGGTCTTTGATTAAATCGTCTAGGTATTTTTCAAAACTAGTAAGCGTATTAAAATGTTCATAATTAGCATCTACAACATTGTAATTATCTTCATCACCTATACTAATTACTTGAGAATCTCCTGGAGCAAATTCAGTAGTAAGATTAGCCGTAATAACTGTTTTACCAGTCTTAGGAGGTGACATTATTAACAACGTTCTAGGTTGGTGGACACTCGCTTTTTTAATCTTTCTATTATACTCTCTTTTCATAAATTAATGTTTATAATACTTTTTATAAATTTCTTCTTGTCTCAGCATATCGGGTGGTGGTAATTGAACGAAATCGTCAATCGCAAAATTAGTTATCAATGGTACTTCATTAGCAGGATAAGGTATAGCACCTTCACGAGATTTCATAAATAACATAGATAAATAACCACCTTTCAATTTGTGTATATCTTCGTAACCTTCGTATTTTTTAGTACCATACTTCAGAGGATTAAACAATCCTAATATAAGTGTAGCACTCTGGTCCATACTTTTGTTACTAGCTAAAGCACCTAGATTAGGTTTCAACTTCTCTAGTACAGTTTTTCCTGTAAAATTTGTTTCAATAATATTTTGTTCGCCTTTCTGTTGAGCAACTACAAAGTTTATACAACCATGTATTTTACCTAACAGGACGGCTGCGTAGTGATGTACATATCTACTAATACTGTCGTATTGTGAAAGAGTATTTTTTACTCCTCCTAAGTTCTCTACATATCCAGTAGCTTTATTAATTGTATCGAATATAGTAACTACTAATGTAGGTTCATGATACTTATAATGATTCCAAGCTCCAGAATAAATGTAATTAGTAAAATTTCCTTTAGTAATTGCCTTTCTTGTAATAATATCTCTAGCTGTTTCTCGTCCTTTAGTATCTCGGTGAATATAGTAAAAAGTACCGACTTCGAATAGATAATCACGTACTTTTTTATAAAAATTAAAAGGATTAGTTTCAGTTTCTATATTCAGTAAATTGTTGGCGAAATACTTCTTGTCTACTGCCTTAGTGCAACTTATAATACTATTCATATCCTTATCGGATGGATTACTTTTTCTAAAGTTAATCGCTTCATAGTAGGTTAAGTCCATTCCAAACGTAGAGTGAGCTTCCTGTGCTACAAAAGTACCTACTAACTTAGAAGCACTTTCTTCTATAGAGTTTATGAATACTTTTAATTTAATACTTTTAGACTCACAATAAGCTCTAATGTCTTTTAAGGCTAGTTTTCTACCTACTCTCGATTTTCCAATTCCGCTTATTCCCGTTACTATGCAAAGGTCTCCTCTCACCATTCCAGGTACAATATTACTGAAGCCAGGTAATTGCTCATTCCAAGGAATTAAAGTAGGTGTACCTAGTTTTAACTTACTTCGATTCTCTAAGCTTTCATTTAAAAACTGCTCAGTGGGCGAAGATGCTGTCAGACCTACCCTCTCCATTATTTGAAAATTCGATAAGATCCTTCCCTGCGAATTGCTCATTTTCACTTGAATTTATAAAGTTTAAAATATTGGCAATCATCTGTTTACCTTGTTCTTGTAATTTAATATCTACATACCTTTTGAATATATCCTCTAAACTACTAACAGGTACATCATTTTTCTCCAAGAAAATCAGTAAGTGTTTTCTAACCTCTTTAGGGCTAGACCCTCTATCTACACCACAATATTCTCTTCTGAAATAATGTCTAAGTTTGTTGATAAATTCATCGGTCAAATCATCTACAACTTCTTTTACATACAAAGGTCTATCAATGATGTACCTTACATGCTTTCTTTTGTAATCAGTATCTCTTCGGATAACTTTATTTTCCTTGAGTATATCTATTAAATCCTGTACTTCCCATAGAATAGTATCTTGCCAATACATTTTAGCGGCTTTCTCTAGAACTGATTCCTGTTTATTGATTAAAGGAGTATCCATACGCATATCCTCTTGAATACAGAAGAGTAACATCTTCGCATAATCCATGGATTGCTCTGGAATCCCTTTAAGTAACCCTGTGTTAAATGTCATATTTTAAATTATTTTTTACTGCTAATTTTTTTAATTCACTTACCCAAAATTCAGGCGGACTAGTGTCGTGTGTTGTTTGTAAATTTGATATTAACAGTTCGTGATTATTGTATTTTTCTGGTAAATTACTTAAAATAAGTTCCCAAGGCTCCTTTTCAAATCCTACAGAATAATCTTCATCATCAATCAAACAGCCAGCAGCACACATTAAACCTCCTCTACCTCGATATGCACAATCGGTACCATCTACCGTTATAGACCTTGCATTTTGCTTTAATAAGTGATTCTTCACCTTAGTGAATATTTCCTGTGCTGTCATTTCCTTCAAGTTCATATACTTTGTTTTTATCTAATTTAAAATCATAAATAATACCATCTACATTACGTTTACCTTCTTCTGATAAGCCTTCATCATTCCAATTACTTTCTGTGTCATGTAATGATTGAATATCGTGTAGAAAATTATTACCTAAATCTATTACGTTTTTAGGTAATAATTTTTCCTGTATTATGTCATCTATATCCCAGTTTTGGTAATCGGATTTATCTGCCATTTCTACTGTCATGTATCTACCTATAGCGCACTTATTACCATCTATACAGTGGTAATTACAATTATTAGTATCAGGGTCAAACCCTCTATTATCTAAGGTAAAGAATTCGATAGTATCCTTTAAAAACTCTTCTTTAGTCATTCTATTGTTATTGTAATTTTAAAATCTTTTTTCGCTTTAGTACGAGTAACAGGAAACATAAAAGAATTATCGACTTCTTTATACATTAAGTTGGAAGGTAACTCTTTCAATAAAGTCCTGATTATGTGAAGTTTACCTGTCACTTCTCCTTTTTTAATTTCAATTGTTTTTGTCATAATTCCATTTTAAATTCTGGTAATTCTAGTTTAAATCTTTTAATAATATTATTAGCTACCTCAATACCTTCTTTAGATATACCTGTTTCAGTCCAATTGTTTGCCCAGTCATGTAGTTCCTGTAATTTTCCTAAAAACTCTTGCCCTAATTCAGCTACTTTTTCAGGTAGATATTCTTCAAACTCACTAGCATAAAAGTCTCCTATACCTGTTATTGAGAAATTCTCAATACGATGACATTCTTTATCAGTTAATAACCTACCAACCGCACATTTATTACCACAATTAGTAATGTAATAACAGTTATCACCTTGTATTGCCCTATTACCTAAATTATAAAACTCTACTGTTTCTTTTAATACTTGCTCTCTAGTCATAGTTCCAGTTTTAATCCCATAGTCTATAACTAGGAATACGTTTAACAATATTCAAATCCACTCTCCCTACTTCTTTACCTTTGTAATCTGTAATGATTTGAGCTTTCTCTAACCATCTTTCTTCGTAGGTATCTTTAGTAACAATTATAAATACTTTTCCTACTTTACCATGTACGTACCTCCTCAGCCTCCCGAGTGATTGTACCAAGACTGTATTAGATTTACCAGATAGGAATATTACTAAAGTATCAATTCCTTCTAAAGTAACTCCTCTTTGTAGTCTTTTTGACGACCCTAGTATAATGCTTTCAGCTTTATCGAATTCTTCTAACCAGTCAGAAACTTCTTTAACCTTTACCCTCTTAGTCCTTTTAGGATTAGATTTCAAAGGAACTCTTTTGTAGACCTCTTCAGCTACAGGTATTCCCATCTCTCTTAGGCTTTCATTCCTAGGAGCAAAGAACAATACTTTCCTACCTTTGAGTATTTCGACTAACTTCTTTCCAACATATATCTTGGATGGCTGTGTGTACAAGAATCTTGGTAATATCATTTGAAACACATTAGTCTTGAATCCTTGCTCTACTGTAGGAAGTCTTGCTAATTTATTCCAAAAATCCCAGTATTCTTTTTCCGATCCAAACCACGGAGGTTTAGCCGGAGTATTCTTTGTTGCTTTTTTACCTTTAGTTATCTGTACTTGTGTTTTGTCAGATAACTTGTGATAAATAATTGTAGTTTCGATAGGACTTAATAATCCTATTTCTAATGCCCATGCTGCCGTCCTTGAAAATATAACAGGTAAAAACATATTAAACATTTGACCTTTATTCACATTCTTAGTGACCTTCTTTTGTCTAGTAAAGAAATCTGGCTGATAAGTATCTTCTTCTACTTCGTATAAGTTCTTAGTAGCCATTAAAGTTCCAGTAAATCCTAGTATTTTCACACCATGTTTTAGAAAACCTAGGAATTTACTATACTTGCCTGTTAAACCTGCTTCTATTTCGTCGCAGCAAATCATCTTAGGAGCTGGTTTTAAACCTTCTACATACTGATTATAATACTTTGGCGCAATATTATAGGAGTAGAATTTTAAATCCACTAGAGCTAAGATATCATGTCCAAAAATCTCTTGGAACTTAGGGATCTCATCTTTAAAAAAGGTTTTCTTACGTGCTTTAACTTCCTCAGCTAAAATCCATACTTCATCACCTTGATTTAAAACTCCATCCTCCAAGGCTTGTATAATCATACGTAGAAGGACGAAGGATTTCAGTTTTGTTAGCGTAAAGGCTTTTTATCCTCTACTTCTTACACTTCATATTCGTGCAAGCTCGGCATACGTTTTCACCTACATCTTAATGTTTAGGTGCTGCGGACTCTTGGATGTTGATAAAAATCTTATCAAGTAAAGTTAATTCTTTACGATTATATTCCTAAGAGAATATCTGTCAACAGCTTTTCTTACAGCCTTATCAGAAACGTTAAGGATTTTTGCTATTTCTCTAAAAGAGAGATTTTTCTGTAATAAAAATTTTAACTGTTGCTCAGAAATTTTAGAATGCTTTGTAAGTTTATGAGATTTTTTTCTACAAGGTATTTTATTTAACTTTAAAATTTTACCAATTGTAGAATGAGAAACATTACATAAATTTGCAATATCTCTTTGAGAAAACCCTTGTTTATACATAATTATCACAATAGGATGGCATAATTCTAAGGATGGTTTTCTACTTTGAGTTCCACCTTTATTTAAATTATATCCTTTACTAAAAGAAGAGTATTTATTAATATAGTATTCTTCTTTTTCGTTTAAATTTTCTATTGTGCATTTTTCTAAAATTTCATAAAAAAATTTGTCTTTACCATATTTTTTAATAGCTCTACTAATAGCCTGTTTCCTGTTACTTTTTAAACACTTTAAATGTTGTTTAAATCTAACCTCAACAGGTTGAATAGTCTGCCCAATATAAACTTTATTGTTTACACTATTTTTAATTATATAGATATATCCAAATTTTTTCATAATATTTTTTAGGTTTCACCATCTATGCTCTGCCCTTGAATAACCTGTTACAGTCATTCTTCAGTTCAAGTTAGGAATCTCACCCTCCTTGCTTAATTCCGCAGTAATAATTCTTCAAGTTTCCTTGATGAACGGCAATTTTCTGGTATATTTCATATTTTCTATCTAAATGTATTGTAGAATCTTGGTATAAATAATTTAAAATGTTTATTACTCGATGTCTTCCTCCTGTATTAAAACTATAAGAACATTGGTTCCTATGTCTGTCAAATAGTTTAGTATTAATATTAAATATTTTCTGAATATTTAATAACACATCTTTCGTACCTTTTAAAGCATATCTAAAGTCTAATAAATCTAGTCTAGGTTTTCCATTACGTTTGTTCAATTCTTTTTGTTTATAAGTATAAAGATTGAAAGAACCATCTCCATCTGTATAACCTCTTATGAAGTGTTTATGTAATTCTTCTTTCAAGTACTTAGGATAAGTCAAAATACATGATTTTCTAGGTACAATACCTAAATCAGAAAACCTTTGGCTTAAAGACTTAGCACGGAAAGCTAATCTACATCTGTAGTAAGTTTTACCTTTACACTTTACAGGTTGTTTATCAACTATGTTTCCAGTATAATTAATAAACTTAGCAAACTTATGTAAATGTCCTGAATCAGTACTTTTTAAAGACAATTCAAATTCACCACCATCTGATATATAACCATCCGCATAAATAAACCCTAACCAATAAGCATCCTCTTCTGTTTCTATGGTTTGGAACAAATCCTCCCTGACTCTCAGTAAATTTTGCTTATTTACTATTTCTATACCGTTTTCTCTAACTATCTTAGTAGCTTTCCATCTGCTAATATTTAAAGTATTTCCTATTTTTGTTAAGGAAATACCATCTGCATACATTTTTAATATCTTTTCTTCCATACTATAAGGTATGAAAGAAATATGAATTATACAAATCTATTACCTAGTCCTGTCGCCATTTGTATAGTACCTACATACTCATTTGCTTTAGCTGCTTGTACAGCTTCTTCTTGCATCTGGTTAAGTAGGACTATTCTCTTCTTTGGATCTAACTTACTCATAAGTTATTATTGTTCTATTAGTTGCAGGATCATGAAAACATTCTTTAACATCTGACTCAAAGATATTGATTGTATCTTGGATACTCTCTTTATCATGATCGTTGTTGTAGTCTGCTTGTATTCTATACAGGATTGCTATTATTTCTTCTCTCATATTCTCATATTTAACGTATTTCATAGTACTCACCTGTTTCAGGTTCTATTCCTTCTTGTTCTAAGGCTTCATCTATATTCTCCTCAGATAAATTATACATAATATCTCCCCTACTATCCTGTGATAATAGGTATGTTCTAATCTCGTCTACTGTGTAACTTTTCATATTGTTGGTATTTTGAAATAAAGAATATTTTTTCTATAAGCAGTTTTAACACCATGTTTATTAAACATTCTGTTATCTGTACCATTTTTAAAAATCCTAGTAGTATAAACTATTCTAGAAAGTCTTATTTCTGCTCTATAATAAGTACCTTCTTCTGGAACAGTTTGAGTATAACCTAATTCTTTCAGTTGTCTAATTTTCTCTTCCATGTTTTATATTTTTTAATACTTGTAAATCTCTGTCAGATAAGTAAGTAACTTTACCGTTTACCATAATATCTCCGCAAGATAAACAAAGATTAATTCTAGTTCCTTCATGTAAAATAACATCTCTATAAATTGAGAGACATCTAGAAGGTAAACCTTTTTCAAGATTATTAAAAATATCCTTAATTAGATTTACTTTAGTTTTATCTAAAGGTATTTCATCATTAGAGCTTCTTAAATTATCTACGTTTAAATCACTAATATCGTTTTCTGAACTATACCATTTCATATTTAATTGTTTTTAATGACATTCACTCCAATCCGTCCCGATTACAGCATCAGCTTCCATAGAAAATAAACCGCTTTTAAGCCACTTATTTCCTTCTTCAACCATACAGTCTTCCATAACTTGTTTATAAATATTTTCTTTACCTTTTACAACTTCCATAAGTATTTCATCATAAGGACTGTTACTTATTCTAGCTTTCCATAAATCACCTTTTTTCACTATAACTTTAAATAAAGCTATTAAAGCTGATTTTGTTTGAAAAGCTGCTGTACTTTGTGCCAATTTTTTTTGTTATCCTAAGCGAGTTTACCACTTAGTTCTTATACTTTACTATTGTATAAGTTCGGACTATATCATCACCTTGTTCAAAACATCTAAATATATTTTATATTTACATTTTAAATAAAAAGGACAAATACTATACATATTTTTAAAAAACAATTCTGAATTATTTCTTTTTGTTAATACTAACTTAGGAATACCTTTATTGTAGTTTTGTACTTTAAATCTAAATCCTAAATGAGTTTTAATATGTAGTTGTAATTTTGTTAAAAATTCAGAAGAATAATTACATATTCTATAAGTAAGGGCTACTCTATATCCAAATTTGGATTTTTGAAAGTAAACTCCACCATCTCCATCCATCATTCCACATAATAAACAGTACAAATTGTTTTTATTAGTAGGTAAAATTAATGAAGATAAATTATAAGTTTTTCCTTTTTCGGGAATACCCAAATTTAGTAATTTTTCTTTTAAATTTTTATCATTAAATATAAGTGAGTAAAAATCATTATACTTTCTTATATTATTATGTCCTCCTGTATTTGCTAATTTATTTAATAATTCTTTAGCTCCTATATTTTTAATTACAATAGCCATAGAATTTTTCCCTTTAAAGCATCCATCTGTTATGAATAATCCTAAAAAATAGTAAAATTCCTTTTCATATTTTTTAGAAGTATAAAACGCTGCATTAACTTTATTTATCTTATAATATTCGCAAGTATTTCTTTTGATGTTATATTTGTTTAGTAAACATCTAAATTCAGATAAAGTTAGGTCTAATTCTTTTGCAGATTTTTCCCATGTTTTATCTTTAATAAATTCTTCTAAAAATTCTTTTGAATATAACTTTAATAAAAAATTAGCTTGGGTAAATCCTGATTTATACATTTCATATTTTATTTTTTTATAAGACATATTATACTTTTTTTCTAATTCTTTAGCATGATACCTTTTTATATAATAGTCATAAAATATATTATTGTATAAATCAATATTTAATTTTGTTTTTAAAGGCGTTGGACGCTCGTGGAGAAGATTATTGATTAGTGTTCTCACTTCTCTAGTCTCTGAACTTTGTTTGTTACTTATTTTATTCATACTGTGAATATAAGAATAAAATACCACTTTCACAAACCTTAGCTGCTGATTAACCTAATTATTAGCGGCTTTCCAGCAATTCATCCAATTTTTCAATACATATCACTATGTAAAGCCCCACACATTTTAGGGTTATTTAAGCAAATTTTAAAATACTCTGACTTTAATTTTGCAAATCTACTAATATCTTGTCTAGATTCTTCGTACACTCTATAGGATTTTCTTTGCATATAGCGACCCATGTTATTGTGTATTTCTAAGTCTTTTTCAGATAATTCTTCATTGTTATCTAATTTCTCGTTTAACTCAAACCGTTTCTTAGCAATTTTTTTACCTTCCATGTAATCATCCCAGAAGTCACTATCTAAAGTATCATACCATCTTTCAAGATCTTTAAAATCGTTGAAGTTAGATAAATACAATTTAAACCCGGCTGCACTTTCTACATAACCTTTTTCCTTAGCTATTTCTAACTTTTTTGCTCCCCAAGTATAAATACCTTCATGTAATTCTTTAAATCCAATTTCCATCTCCATACATCTGTCTAAAGGAATTCCTTCATTCTTATGGATTGTCCACCCACTACCTCCGTATTGGAATGCACGATTTTGTTATCGTAAAAGCTCTTTATCTTTTACTTCTATATGTCACCATATAGTCCAGACTATATCATCATCTCATTGAGATGTACTGCGCTCGTGTTACTTTACTATCTTCAGCTTAACCTGTTCAGACTCCATGTATTAGTCGTTGCACCTTCACAATATTTCTATTGAGCTTGGCTCAGAATTATCTCAAACGCTTGAGACTTCCTCTGAATTCACAGTATATTTTTTACTACTCATCGCTGAATAGCTGGTCTAATATTTGTTTTTTCCTAGGTAAATACCATTTACCGCAATTAGTATATATTAGATTATAAAATGCTTTAAGAGTTTCCCTACTAGTTATCCTTAGTCTGTAGTAAGTTTTTTCTTGGTACAAAGTAGTTTTAATAGAATTAATTGCTAAATAATTCTGTAACTGTATTATGAAATCTTTACTAGCACAAACAAATCCAGCCTCATATCTGGTATATTTGCTTTTAGCTGTAGTTTTTCTAACATGACCATCTCCTTCGAAAAATCCTCTTACAAATTCTGGTGTAAATAAACTATCTTTCACTTTAAGAGTATATGTTTTATTAGGAGTAAACCCTAATCCTCTCATATAAGTGTTAAATTCCTTAGAACCTATACTAAGCTGATACATATCTTTTGTAAGTTTCTCAGTATGATATTTTTTAGCATGAGGAAATATACTTAAAAAATTGTCTACCACTATTTCATCTGTTATAGATAAACTAGTACCATATCCTTTTTTATTAACATTACCGTCAGCCGCAATCCAACCTAAAAAATATCTAAATTCTTTAGATTGTAAATCTGCACCAATATTCTTCAAAAGTGTATGCTCTTTCCAACCAGATCCTTTTTTTTCTAAACCTAGTTTTTTAGCTGTCAGTCTTACAGTATCATCTGATATATTTAAATACTTTGCTATGTCTTTATTAGACATTTTATAATAGTTAGTTTTTATAAAATCCGATGAACCTTCTTTTAAATGAAGTGACCCATGTTTTTTATAAACTCCTGCTTCTTTAAGTATCTTAGTTACTTTACTATAACTTAGTGAATACTTAACCTGAATGTCTTTCACAAACATTCTATTTTTATAATCAATTATTAATTGTTCCATACCTAAAGATAAAACTTTAGTACGAAATAAACAAATACTTTAAGTTAAACCTTGGTGATTTAGCATCTTGTCTCTTATCTGGGTGCTCCAACTTAATTACTTTATCTGATAAGTTTTTTAACTCTGGGTAAAGTACTCTAGCAAAAGCACAATGTAAACAATCTCCATCTAGTATAGATTTGAGAGTAGCAGCATCATGGTGTAAATCTCCTCCGCAAAATACCTCTTGGTTTGAGTAATCTGCTCCTACCATTAAAAATCCTTCATTAGCTAAAAATGACATCCTAGTTGCTTTATTTCTAGGAAAATTCAGAAAATTTATACCTCCTTTTCTACAAGAAATTCTTGATGTGTCTACCATAGGATTAAAAGAAGTGTAAATTCTACCTTCTATAGCTTTATCCAAAATACCATATCCAAAAGTAGATAAAGCTTTTTGTATTTTCTGCCTTCTTCGCCACATTTTTACAAATTCATGTTTAGAAGATCTTGCTGTAACTTTATCATTCAGGCTTTTTTTACCTTTATCATCTAGTATGTTAATATCTAGTTTTTCAAATACAGGAATCATTTGTTTAGCAGAATTCAGATTTAAACTCAATTTAACCTCTGAACTAAACAAATCCATCTGCTTTACTCTGTACTCATCAAATTTAGATATTATGTAGATTTTTAAAGATTCTTCTACATCTAATAAATCTTTTTCATCTTTCTTAATTTTACTTAACCATCTGTCAGAAGATAAAGGCATACCACACATTTCCATATAAGCTAAAGGTAGTGTAGCATCTGATTGCACTACATAAGCTTCGTACTGACTATTAGCTCGCAATTTATTAGCTAATACTTGTTCTAGTTTTAGTAATTTATCTACATCATTAAAACAATATTGGATGACACTATTATTACTTAATTTAATGTAAGCAATTCTTTTTTGATTTTGCTTATCATAAGTAATACCTAGTTCTCTCTTCATTATTGCTCCAAAATTATGAGTATACACTCCATCTTTTCCTCCATTATATAAAATCTTTGATGCCAGCATAGTATCTAATACTTTGTAAGGAATAAAACCATGTTTGAAAAAGAATCGTAAGTCGAACATAGCATTTTGTAGTACTAATATTTTTCCCTTACACAATTTTAATATATCTTTAGGATCAATACCTCCTTCTAAATCAAACAAGTAATTATTACTACCTGTACCTATCTGGATGGCAAATAAAGTAGCTCCTTTGAAACCAGTTTTGGTGTGTATACACTTTAAACCATCTGATTCTGTGTCTATAGCTATTTTATCAGGGAGTACTACTTCTTCTAGATTACAAAAATTGTAACCTTTAAAATAGTCTTCCCTATTTGTTATGATATAATTCATAATTGTTTAGTTTTTAATCGACATAAACGATAATGTTTACTTCCTTGTTAGTATAATCTACTTCAGTATGAGCTACCCCATAACTTTTACCTTCTATCTTTACCCAACCTCTTAATGTAGGAGGTATTTGATTTTGATCGTTTGAAGGAAAAGAGTGTTTAGTGAATCTATCAGGATGGTCAGCTAGAAATTTTAATCTAGTACTAACTCCTTTCGATTTTGGTATAAATACGTTAATTCTCATTGTTTCTTTCTTTAAAATTGTTAAAAAATATTGATAAACTTTTTCAAAACGTTCTAAAATCTCTTTTTTAGCAATACGTATTTGTCCATCTTTCAATATTATACTCCTTACACCATCTATATTGTGAGCAGTAAAGCCTATTTCATCTAAAATCTCTGATATTGCTACCATTCCTATTTTAAATTTCAAACTCTTTTCTACTACAATATCTTCAGAATTAAGATTAGTTTGTCTTAATTCATGTTTAAAATAACTATAAATTTCTCCTAAAGAATGTCGTTCTGTATCTTGTATTAAATACTTCATTGTTTTTGATTTAACTAACTATTACACTAGTGTTATAATAATAATTCCCACATCTAACTATGATAGCATCTTCTTTCCAGTACCCTAGTTTTTTCATGCCTGAAATACTCCCAGATACATGAATACTAGGATGCCTATGTAGCTGACATCTATCATAGTCTTTTACTTTAATGTATCTCATATCAACCTGTTCTAATATTCCATAATTCTCTAATATCATCTTGTAAACTATCTAACTCATCTTCCTTTAAAGTCAATTCTTTGCCAAGCATTCTAATAACTTTCTTAGTTTCCTCAGAATAATTACTCCAATTATCTCTAATTTCATCTGGTAAACAATCTTTCCAATTATTATGATTACCTAGTTCGTCTAAAGTTTCTACGTTTTTAGAAGGAAATAATTCTACTAACAGATCTTCATAATGGTCAACATTATCTGCCCAACCAAGGTATTTAATCGCCTTAATGTAGTAAGGGGCTTCGTACTCAGGCTTTTCATAAGTACTTCCTTTGATAAAAGAATTGTCCTCTGGATATACAAAAGCTAACGCTGTATGTACTACATTATCCTCTGAGTGAGCTACTTCTATTCTATATACTCCAGTTTCCCAACTCAAGTATTCTTTACCGTTATTAGGTAAGTTGTCTAATTTAGATGTTTTCATTGATTTGTATTAGATTTTTTAAGAAATTTAATTCTGACCTCAAAGCTCTACGTTCTCCAAGAGCATAGTTACGAGCGGTAGGACTATAAGGGTTCTTTATGGTTTCATTAGCTGATACTATAGCTTTTTGTATTAAAAGTATTCTAGTATTTATCTGCTGTATCATATATTATTATAAAGGAAATGTCCCTAGTTTTTTATAATTAAGTACGATAGGTTCTACGTCTTCTCCTGAATCCCAATCATTTATAAACCTAAAGACTTTATTTTCATCTTGTGCAATTGGTGTATATACCACCCTATTAATAGGAGTGAGTACATTTATTACACCGTTATATGCTACCGAAAGCTTTTGAATATTATACTCAGATAGTTCTTCTCTAGCTGCTAGAGCTATTGGTCCTTTTTTCTTACTATTTCTCTCTGCTCTAGCTAGAATGTCTGCTGTTATATTTAATGTCATAATAAAAAAAATTAAGGCTCAACTTTTTACAGTCAAGCCAATTGTTTAGAAATAACCTACAAAACCTCCTTGATCCCAAATGTAATAGAACGCTGCTATGTACATAAGTACTTTTACAGGTATTTTTACCCAATTTGTGTAATTACGTCCTAATTCTTCTGTAATCTTCTCTACCAATTTAGGTACAAAATAAAAGAATCCAAAGAACATTCCGTCCTGCACAATGAGGACTGCTGCTGTACAATGAGCTAAATAATTTGTCCACTTCTCTGCTACATCATTGTCTGTTAAATAATATGCGATGTCGAAGAGTAACACCATTAAAATTAAAATTACCATCATAATTAATTGATTTTGATTATAAAATAAAACAAATATAACATAATTTTCAGTTAAGCATAAATAATCCAATAAGATAGTGCCATCGCGGTTAAAAATGCTACAATTGAAAATAAAGGAGTTACTTTTTCTTCTTTTACTATATAGCTAGGTATTTTTATGAAATAACTCATAAACCCTAAATTAAAAGCTATTACTGTCATTATAACAAAAGATAGAAAAAGAAAATAAATTACACATAATATTCCCCCCATGTTTTTTCTTCTTTTTCAACATCTTTTATTTCTAAAAAATATCTGTGAATAATATTGTTAATCAACCTAGTTCCAAGGAAATTTTCCTCGTAATGTTTGGTAATAGTATCTTTAATAATTCTCCTAGCTTCTAATTTCTTCTTACCTTGAATACCTGCATATAGCTCTAGTAACTCAGATTTGTCTACTAATCCTAGCATATCCTCTAAACTCATAGCTTCATACGTCATGTACACAGCTATTCTACCTAGAAACTCCCTCTTAACTCCAAAGGTCATTAAATCTTTTTCATTATTTATAGGAGTATCATTGAAGGCTCCAGAGAAAATAAATAAAGTGTTCTCTAGTTTTACAATGTCGTACTTACCATAATCTCCCATAACTCTAGTAGTCTTAGCTTCTAGTAAATCTAGGAATTCGTTTTGTACTCCAATTGTTATGTCAGACGGTACTCCTCCATCATCAGAGGATAGAAATAACTTACAAAATTCATCCACGTACACAATGTTAAGCTTATGGCCTATCTTTTTAAGAGGTACAAGAGCCTTAGATAATGACATACCTGTGTAACCTTCTTTAGTTAGTTGAGCAGCATTAATCTTAATCATAGGAATCTCATACTTTTCAGTTAAGAGATTAGTATTCCAAGTTTTACCTGAACCAGTTGGCCCAGATACTACTACAGGTGGTCTAATTTTACCTTTAGACTTCTTGAATATATTTATTACTTTCTCTAATGTTGTCATAATAAAAAATTTAGGAGCTGTCACCTCCTATTAGTTAAATTTAGTCTACTGTTAATTCTTCTTCTTCGATTTCAGGAGCTTCTACTTTTGCTTTAGCTTTAGTAGCTTGTCCTGGTAAGTTGAATTGAGACTTTTTGAAAGCTTTTACGACCTTTGCTTCCCACTCTTCAGAAGTATTATCACCTAAAACTACAATAGTAGCCTCATTACTGAAGAAATCCTCTTGCCCATCTCTTTCAATTTTATAAGTTTCTACTTCTCTAGTTACAAAAGCGCCTGGAAAACTTGTACTTTGTCTGTACGTCATATAGTCCATATTCTTACGTGTACCATCATAATTAGTTTCCCATACCATAAACCCTCTAGGCTCATGAAATGTTGGTAATACTTTCTGAGTCATTTCTGCTGTCTCGAAATCGAATGCGAATGTAGAAGTTGAATCTACTTGAGTAGCTACTAATTTCTTGTAATTCTTGCCGTTAGTTGCTGTTTTGATTTCTACTTCATTGATTAAAATAGTACTTGCTAACTTTGTCATAATATATAAATTTAAGTTGTTAAACCCTTACGGGTAATATAAAACGAGTCATCCTATACTAATAGAATGACTCGACTGTTAAAAAATTGATTTTTGATTTGAAAAATAAAACGCTAAGGTTTACTAAAAACTAATAGTAAAAGTACGATAATAATAAATATCATCCCTACGATAGCATCTGTAGATATTACACTTGTTTTTGTATTTGTCAAAATATGACACTTGTACTGTACTTTATTTTCTTCTAATACATATAATTTATTTCCTATGATAGAAACGGTTAATGTATCTAAGTTATCTAAAATCTCTAACGTAGTGTTTTTACTAGATTCTTCATCTGAATAAGGTTCGTAGTCGCTTTCAGCACACCCGCTCATTAATAATGCTGCTAATAATAATGCTGTTAATAATTTCATTTGATTAATTTTTTTAGTTTATCAAATCTATGGTGATATGCAATAGGAGTACGTATAAGTACATCATGATCTTCATATTGCTCTATAATACCTCTACTAACTTCTTTAATCTCTTCTAAATTTGATAAAGAGTTTACAATCCTGTATAAATAGTAAATTAAGAATGTAAAGAATAATGACCCAGTATAAAGTAAACCTTTTTGGATAGACGATATTCCACAATAAATAGTGATATTTATTACTATCATTACGCAAATCTCTTTTCCGTATTCTTCTAAAAACTTCTCTAAAGTTCCCATAATCTTTTTTCGTATTGCCTCCTCTTGAGAAGACCTTGTGATTTAAATTTTTTACCACCCTTGTAATAATTACAATATTGTAACCACTTCTCAGGAGATTTCTCTATTTTCAAATAAGAGTTCCAAGTCAGATTATACATAGCCATAGCTAACGCTAATTGTTTTGTATAACTAAGGTCTAGATTTCTTTCTTTAACTTTCTGGATTCTTTTATCAAAATCCTGTTCTAATAATTCTTCAGCTTTTCCCTTAGTTATCGTTGTATACTCTGTAGTCTTATGTCCGTATCCTATACACAATTGTTTACCATTAGGGTCTAAATAAGTTGTTAATTTACAACTCTCGTGCTTTCTTATTTCTTTTAAGCACTCCAGCTTGTAAATATAGTTTTGGTCAACTACTATAGGTTCGGATATAACTGTTTCTACTTTAACAACCTCACTATTTACATGGGTGGCGAATAAATTAAAAAAGCTTAACACTAATAAAATTAAATCATTCATTGATTTTTGTTTGGTGAAAAAATATCTCCGTTTAAGAGAAAGTAATTGTAAATATACTACAAATCAAGTAGTTAAAGAAATAATTATTAAAAATCACAACATTCTACTACTTCAAGATTTTCTTCTACAGCTCTAACATCATAATAATTTACAGGGTGATGTTCGGTTAATTCCAAAGTAGCGGGAGAATCTTTTTTAGTTATAAAATTAATTAATTCCCTGCCTGAAACATTACAGTAACCCTTACATTCTAATATTCTTTTTTGACTTATTCCATACTCTAGTGTATACTGTTCACCTAAATATTTTACTCTGTAATATGTTCTATAACCATCTACTAAATAACGTTCTCTTGAAATAACACAATGCTTCATATCCAAACCTTCTCTAGCTAAATCTGCTACAGATATTATCCAACCATAGAAAGTAATTTCTGGATGAATAACTTTATGTCCTTCATCTATTAATTGCCTAGCTATTTCTGCGTTGAAGGTTTCTTCTAATTTTGTTATATCTATCATACTAAATTAGTTGTGTCATTGCTTCATCTAATATTTCAAGCATTCTGACTGGTTTGTTAATTCGACCTTCTTCGTCTACTATAACATTATGTTCATAGTAAGAGCAGTATACTTCTACTGGTTTCTTATGGTTATCTCTAACCCAAACTCTAAACTGGTAGAATTGTGTAGCAGTATACAAAACTGTATTAGAATTTATAATTTGCACATAAGGAATCTCAGTTAGTAATTTAACAGGAAAGTATTCCTTTTCTCTCCTATCCAATTCTTCTTTTAATTTTCCTAGTTTTTCTACTGCTTTTTTCTTATTAGACATTGCATTGAGTACGTACTTGCTACCTTCTTTACCTCTATCTATCTGATTATCGTATACTGTTATTTTAGATTCTAAATACTTAATTATATTAATTAGATGTCCATTGTATAAATTAGTTATGTGGATTTGTAATCCGTCTCCTGTTTTCCAAATCATGTTTTATTTTTTACCAAACATTTTACTAAAATCATTTCCTTTGTAATTAGAACTAAAGATATCCTCAAACTGACCAAATACACTATCCATAGTATTATTTCTTAGTATTTGAGCAGATAGTTTATTAGAATTAATATTAGAAAGATTAATCTTTTTTACGCCATATTTTTTACCACCCTGTTCAATGATCAATCCACTAATATATTTAATACAATTTTTCTCAGGGTCAAATGTACCTCTACTTACTCTTCCATTGAAGGTTACTGTAACTACCCTCATCTCTTTGTTAGCTAGAGCTATGTTACAGGAATGAGTAATACCGTTTAATTTGAATTTTTGTTTCATGTTTTAGTTTTTATATAATGAAGGAAATCTTACTTTATTTAATTCTTCATGAAAAGAGTGTCTAAAAAGCCAATGTGCTCTGAATAACCTATCATAAGACGGTCTATCTGAGATATATCTAAGCTCAGCTTTAAAAGCTTCTAATAATTCTTTTTCATCATAATTAGCATAAATAGTACCTTCTTTATGTATTGCTTTCCAATTAGACATTTCAAAATCATAGTATATGGTTCTAACTGCTTCTTCTGTAAAGCTCTTTTCAAACTTTTTAAAAGAGTATAAGAAACACTTGAACCAATTTTTATTGATTTCTTCAAACGTATCTCCTATATTTGACATTAATTTATAATACATTTTAGTTTTCATAATTTAGTTTTAAAATGCTGACTGGTCAGGTATCACAGCCTAAGCTCCTCCTTTCCAGCCATTAGTCAACTATCACAGCTACTCGCCCCTATTTGTCACAGACTTTTGCTCCTTTTGATTACATTAGTTTACTTTTTTAGATTTACCAATATACTTACGGAATTTATCTTCAGAAGCAATTCTTTGCTCCAATACCTTATTCTCCTTAGTAAGACGTGCTTTAATTGTTTTGCAAATATCAACGTATTCAGCTTTAGAAATACTTTTACCTAAGTTAAATTTTACAAATTCCTCATAGCTAGTATTAGCTATGCTTTGTAATTTTTCTTTGTTATTGTCTAAGGCTACTTGTCTTCTAGCGTTTACACTAACGATGTCATTTCTATTCTTCATAATACTGTTTTTAATGTGACGCTGTTACACGTCTATGTTAATTAATGACCTTTTAACTCATAAGATTCTCTCTTATGAAACTCAATCCGCAGTTGCTCTAACACATTGCTGCTTAATCACATATCCCCTACACCCATTGTTAGAGCATGGCAAGGCTGTCTTTTGTGAACTGTAACTTGAGAGATTTCAACTTTTATTTATACTCGTTTAAGTCAATCGTCAGATTAATTTCGAGTTAGGTATTACCCTTTTAATTCTTTCTCTTTCTGTCTCCTTAATTTAATAAGTTCTTTAGAAGAAAGTGCGCCTCTTTCACGCTTTTGTGCCTCTAGGATATCTATATCCATATCTGCTAACTCGTTATGAGCATCTTGAGCTTTAGCTCTCACTTCAGCTTCTTTTACACTTCTAGTACGAGTTTCACCATCCTTGATAAATTTTTATTACTTCGGATAATTCTTTAAGATTTGTAGCTGAATTAACCAATCTCCATTTATAAATGTCTGTCATATTAATTTATTTGTCAAAACGATATAATTTCATGTTGTCAATCAAAGTAACTAATTTATCTGCGTATTTCTTATCAGTTGCGTAACCTGCTTTGGATAATCCTTTTGCCCAAGATTTATAATCCGAGCGCGGAATTTTTCTCAAATGCTGATAACGACTACGTTGTAAAAACAAGCTGTGTGCTCTATAGCTTTCCCAAACACTATTATAGTTTCTAAAAAAGTCTTTATGTGAATCATCAGAATGATTTGAGCAATGTCCTGATTTACAATTTCTAGCAAAACATTTAATGCCAAAATGATTGTTGTTATTGACTGCCAAACGACTCTGACCTGCGTCACTTTCTAATAATCCTTGAGCGAGTGTGATGCTTGCTGGAATGCCATATTTTTTCATTTCCTTCACAGCTACCAATGAAAAACGCTTTACATAATCATTACAAATGGTATTCTTTTGTGCTACAATTTTTGGATTGACATTGTTTCTTTTCGCGTAAGTCGGATTTAAAACAAAAGCAATATTTGGAAACTGTGAAGCACTTGAAGATCTCGGTTTCTGTTCTGTATTCTTTGTCGATTTAGGTGCTGGTAACACTTTTTTCGGAGTATTAATCACATCATTAGTAACGACATTAGCTACTTTAGCTACCTTTTCTTGTATTACTTCAACAATAGGAGATTTCTCAATAGAAACACCTTTATTTATGTTAATATCAACATGAAAACTAAACATAAAGGGTAGCATGAATATAAACGCTAATTTATATACTATACTAGCATTCTGTACTCTTTTTACTGCATTTGTAGTTTTGTATACTACAAGATTTTTTAAATTTTTCATTTTATTGATTTTAGTTATTAAATAGTCGCAAAGTAAGGAATCGAACCTCTTCTCGTATTATTTAAAGCGTACACCAGTACCTAATTGCGATTTGACAGGTTTTCACCTGCCCTAGATTTAAAGTTCTAGTTCTTATTTGTTTAAAACAGCTAAGATATTACTTTCGACCTTCTCTACATCAAATAACATTCCTACAAATATTTCTACCACATAACGATTAACCACTACCCCTAATTTGGATATACCTGGTGTTAATCGAATTTCTTCAATTATATCATCAGTTAAGTCAAAATTAGTATTAAGATAGTTTCCTTCTATTTTCACTTTATATTCAAAAGTATCTGCTTCAAATTTTTTATGTATTTTAAATTCTTTTAAAGGTGTAAAACCTTCCAGTAATAATCCTTTTTTAGTTCTACGAATTGTGTAAGGCGTTAGTGATAAATGAGGAGTAGTATCTTCTTTATAAGTACGTCCTTCTTTTGTAAAAGAATCTCTAACACTTCCATTTACCACATAAAGGTATTCAGCGCTTTCCACTATTCTTTCAATAACTCCTTCCTGCTGTAAAACATAAACTTCTCATAAAAATTGTATTTAAAAAGTGAATAATTATTTATTTACCAAATCTCCTATTCCTAAGTTTAGAATGTTTATTTCTAAACTCTTGATAGTTTGCTTCAGTGTTCTCAGATGCTTCATCAACCATTCTCTGAGCTGCTCTAGTCAGTTGATTGTAACTAAAATATCTACTAAGTAACGCTGCTCTAGTATTATGATGTTGTCTACCATCAATATCACGGATATTAATAGTATCTCCCTCATACCAGTTTTCTTTACCTGTAGCCTTACTAATACGCTTCACATCTCCATTATTTGAAAGATGTGTAGTCATATTAATTGATTCTAATTCTGGAATTTCTTTCCACATAATTATATATGTTTAAGCATTTCTGAAAAATCTATTAAAGCTCTATAATATCCTTGTTCTTCAATCCTAAGTACAGAGAACTCCTTACCATCCCAATCTTTAATGTTTTGAGAACTTTCTTTAAGAGAATCTTCTATTTGCGCTTTTAAGTCAATTAAATCAGTTTCCTTGCTTTCAATTTTGATTTGTCTAGGAATCTTATCTAATTTTTTTGTTAAAAGAGTTCCGACATCTTCTAAAATATCAGCCTTAATTTCTTTTATTAATTCTTCCATAATTACTCAAGTATAGGCTCTACGCCTGATTTATTAGGTAATGGTTTTCCCTCAAACATTTTCTTAATGTGAGGTTTCTGCTCTTCTAAAATTTTTTTTGATTTTTTACTCATAATTATTTTTTAATAATGAAAAACGTGGAAAAAGCCGTTATTAGCCATTTCATAAACATCATCTCTCCAATCTTGGTCGAAGAAATACTCATCTCTTGAAGGCAACTCGTCCTTATCTAAGTAACCTAGTGTACATCTCTGTAGTTTCTCATCATAGAGTACCACAAAGAATATATTCTCTAAAGAATTATCTAAGTCGTTTACATGAATTTTCTTAGCTATATCTCTATTAGGCTTATCCTTAAACAATAGTACGATGTTTATTTTAGTGTCAGGATTGCAAGCAAGGTATACTGTACTTGTGTCAATATCTACAAATTGATTTCCCTCTAATTGAAATGTTCCAATAGAAGTATCTGAACAATGTACGTGTTTGAATCCTGTACAACTACTTAACCAAGCTATTGCTAGGATGATTAAGTAGATCGATAACTTATTTTTCTTCATTTTCTAATTATTTTAATTGTTCCTCTGAAATTTTACCAGATTTATTTAATTCAAATAACTCATCAATTTCTCGTTGAGCGTTTTCACTTCTTATCCATTTACTCATGATATACATTTATGTTGAATGATTTAATACCATATGCCTGATATGTACTTTTCAGTACGTCATTTACATACAACCTGATTTCTATGATTTCTGAACCATTTTCAATATAATCAGTTGCAAATTTAAGCCTTTGTCTAAATCTATTGTGATTACTTAATTGTTCATCCCAGTAAAACTGAATTATTCCTATAGCATCATAGTGAGTATATGAGAACATTTTCGTCAATGATACAGAAGATATTTTTATATCATCTATGTACATTTTCTCTGGAGTAATAGAAATACTATTAGTATCACCAAACTCCTGTAAATCTTTGAATAGAGTATTTAACTCCAATTCTTTCTGTAATTCTACTACTGGTACTACTGGTAATACTTCATCTGTACAAGACGAAAATAACGACAGTAATGCTAAAAATGTTAATAATTTTTTCATTATTTTTGTTTTAGTTAATTAAATTTAGGTACATTTTCAATATTAGATAACACTTCTTCTAAATAAAAAGCTTTTCCTACAGTTACTATAGCAGAGTACTTACTAGTTACTGTTACGCTATTTACTCCCGTTACGCTTTCTAACAAGTCTCTATTCTTTTCATTGTTAAAAATTCCCTATCCCCTTCTGAATAACGGTAAATAGATTCTGTAGTACTAGACATACCAATAGCCATTAAAAATAATTTACTGAAAGCTCCAAAGCTACTGTAGTGTCTTTCGCCTTTTTTTAATTTGTTAATTACGTCTATAACTCTCATAATTTTATTATTTATAACGAGTAAATCCGTAGTGTTTAGCTATTTTATTTAATGTAGGGATACCATAATTAGTATAATTATCAATGTCATCTACAATTTCTCCATAAAAAGAATTATCATCTAACCAAATCCATGTTTTAAAATGTAGCATAGAACGTCCTGCCGAAAGACCTCTTTCATTTTCTGCTTTATTATATGCAAAATCTAGATAATCTAGTATTTCTTTTTTAGGATCTGTACTAATTACCCATTTTACTGTACCAGCTTCAACTTCTTTAACATATTCCTCTTTTAAAAATGTTTTAGCATTATCAAAAGTCATATAGTTAATTAAATCATTTTTTTGTGTTCCAAACAAATCACTAACCTTTTGGAATCTAACTTTAATTTCTTCTTGATTTCTTATCATTTTTACTTATTTTGAATAGTTTAATATAACTTTTACTTATAATTAATTTAAAGTTTATAAGTTTTACTTATGATAAGTTTTACTTATGTCTTATCATTTTTACTTATAATTAACCAAAAACATACAAATTGTCATAAAAAAACTGTAACTTTGGGACAGGTCGAACAACCTGTAAGAAGTGAAGGACTTAACTTACAAACTTGTTTTGTGTTCTTCCTTCCTATTAATTAAAGCAATTATTAATACCCATACAACTTTTTAAATCTAATTTCATTCTTTTTAGATAATCTACTCAGTTCATGTAGTTCCATCCAAAGGAAGTAAGCATCTACATGTTTTTTCCACAGATCATTTAGTTTATCTTTTACGTGATATAACCGTACATATTCATAATGTTGTAATTGTGGGAATAGTCTATATTCCATCCAGTAAGTATAATTATAACCAGACCCTCCTCTTTCTGGCTTCCACCATTGTCCTAGTCTTTTAATGTACTCCTGCCTTTTTCCTTTACTATTACCTCTGACTAAATACTCACCATCAGGTAAATATTTATCATTATACTTAGTAGGATTATCTACTTTGATATAATCGCTATCAGGGAAGTAATCTGGATCGTATTCTACTGATATAAATTTCATATTATTTAGTTTTTACCACCCAGTTAATAATGAAGATTAACCTCCACTTTAACATGGATGGCTATGATTAATTTACCTATCATGGTAAAATTATTGCTCCTGCTATGATCAATATTAATCCCATGGCAATTATACCAAAAGAAATTATTTTGAATTTATCAGATTTTACTACTTGATTGCCTATAATACCTAGTATTATAAGCAAAAATCCTAATACTATCGCTATCATAATTTAATTTTTAATAAGTTTATAAAATAGGGAGGTAAAATAATTTACGCTGTTAAATATTTAAAACCCTCCCTGATGAAAAATAGAGCCAATGGTAGGAATCGAACCTACTTACTACTAAGATTGTAACCTAGCGCATTCCATAATGCTACATTGGCAAAAACCAACCACGGTTAAAAATAAATTGAATTAAAAATGGATTAATAAATTAAAATTGTGTGGTTGGTGTACTTTTTATAGTTTCTTTGGTAAATTTTTCTTTAGCCACTTTAATCTAGGAGATATATTAGCTCTTGTCCAGTAATAACCTGTGTTATTTTGACGCTCTTTTCTTATTTTTACATTTATGTATTCACTCTCTGCTTTAGTAATTAATTTACTTTCTAATAAAGAAGCTAACCATGAGCAGAGTCCTGTTTTAAAATAATCTTTGTTATGCTTAAATACTTTAAGTAATTTTTTTTGTGTACGGATTTCACCAGTCATATGAATATGTATCCAGTCTATTCTGGATTGCATATCATCGCGTGACCAATAAAAAACACTAGCTCTTTTAGTTCGGTGTTTATTTATTAGTAATTTTATATATATAAACTCTTCTTGTAAGATTTTATTCTTACTTAATAAATCACAGGCACTGAAACACAGAGTATTCCGTGTACAGTCTCTTTTATTACTGTTAGTTAATTCCTCTAATAATAATAAACCTAATCTCTTTTTGTTAGATATTAGATTGGCTATTAACCAATCTTCTCTAACCTCCCAATTACCTCTTTCCCATTTATAGCTTGCATCAGTTTCTTCTACATCTTTATGTAAGCTATTAATGTATTTCTCTTCTTGATCAGTTATAATTTTTAATTCTACAAGATAATGTGTGTAAGCACATAGACCTGTTTTAAAAAATTCTTTATTTTCTATAAGAATTTTTAGTAATTTCTTTTTACTTATCATAATTTAAAATTTGATAGAATGAATTCTAGCGTCTCTATATCAAGGTTAGTAGAATCCATATTTTTTATGATATAATACTCTGCTTCGAATAAATGAAACAGAGCTTTTTCTGCTTGCTCTTGGTAACCTAACTCATGAATTAGATTACCTACCTTAGCTAACTGCTCTGGGAACAATTTAGCTAAGGTATAGATAATTTCTTTCATATTCCTAACTGTTTTTCCAATTGTGTTATTACTTCTGTTTGAAGGTATAACAGTTCTGCCAACTGGTTATTAGTTATTGTAGTTATTTTTAACCTATTTATATTTACTACAAAAGTAGGTGAATTATGTTCATTGGACAAATTTATATTATAATTCAAAGACATTCCATCTATTACAATCATAGTTTGTTTCATCTCAAAAGCATACTTATAAGTATCAGACCCTTTAGGATTACTAAACCCTAATAAGTTATGATGTCTCACCTGTGTATGTGTGCGGTGTAAATACATAGAATTCCAGCTTAATATTTCTAAAGCTGAAGGGATGTAATTTAAATGAATTACTCTGTCTTTTACTTCTATTGTTTTCATAACTAAAATTTATCATCTGTATGACCTAATTTTTTTCTAAAGCCATGTACCCTATGAGCATCTCTTCTACTCATGTTACCATTTCTACCTTCTTCAGGTTCGATACCTTCATCTTTATACTTTTTCTTTATGCTTAGTATTTTAGATACTAGTCTTAATAAGAATGGTAGCTTTATTTCCTCTTCTGGGAGGTCTGTAATTTTTGTATTATCTGTGCTCATTTCTATTGATTTATCCAAAGAAGAATGTTCTAAGGAAATTTATTAAATGGTTTTCACTATATACTTTACCTAATGATTGAGTTTCTGTACCATAAGTTATAGCAGCTATAACACAATCGTCTCTTTGAGAGTAAGTGACTACTATAGCACACCAGCTACTTCCCCCACAGATGAATTCTATGCTTTGTTAGCTGGTTGCATTAAATTAGTTCGTTACATTCTTTAATTTAGCAATTTCTAGACCTGCCAATTGGTAGGTTATAATGATTTAATATATCTAGATGTTTTAACCATACGAGGATGATACTCTAATAATGCTTCAGCACTACTGTAAATACCATATTCTCCTTCGACTTCATATAAGGTATTTTTATCCTTGCAGTTAAATATAACCTCAATATCCTGTACCCTATACTTAGGGTTCGATTTCTCTACAGAGGCTAAGACTGCGTGTGCTTGACTCACAAACTCTTCGGCATCACAAGCACAAGAGTCAAAGTTTTCTACACTCTTATCGCCATCGTAGAAACTAACTACGTAATTTGGTTCTCCGAATCTAGGACACGGATTAAAAACTAGGGTAGGATTTGAAGTTCTCTCTTTATTATATTGTATCATAATTTTTGCTTTACGTATATAAAATGTTTAACCACGAGAAATGTGGCTTTTTTAAAAGGGTTAAAAGTATGGGGTTTTTGGACTGGGTTCATAACCTCCACACTTTCAACCATTTACAACAGAATTTAAATAAAAACACAGGCAAAGTGATAACTTTTTACCACTCACCTGTGTAACATCCAAATCAACCTTTTTAATTCTTTTGAATTTTAGTTTTCCCTAGCTTACCGTTCCTAACTACCAGTACATGGTAACTAGATTTTCCAGTAGGTTTTTTAACTGAGCGCCAAACAGTTTTACCTTCCAGTGTATAAGTAGTTTTATAACCATAAGACTTTTTATACTCAGTGCCAGATTTAGACACTTTATTCAAATAGTGTTTACCACTATCTGAAACTAGTACTGTAAAGTTTTGCCCATCGACCACAAGGTTGACAGTTTCATTTACAGATTTAGCTACATTAGTACTAACATAACTAAAATTTACAGGAGTAGTGTCGTCACCCATGTTAATAGATGCAGCCATAACCTCACCATCTGTAGATGTAGAACAGGACCATATCAATAAGACAAACAATAAGATTGTGCCTCCTAGGCATTGTATAAATACTTTCATGATATTTGAATTTTACCCTAAATCTCAATTGATATAGGGTTTCCGAAGGAAAAGAAATAAATACATAGAGCGAAGCGATACGCCAACTCTAAGAAACGCTCGTTAAAAAAAGATTTAGTAAAAGATAAG
This sequence comes from uncultured archaeon, assembly GCA_937138345.1. Lineage (GTDB taxonomy): Archaea > Nanobdellota > Nanobdellia > Woesearchaeales > UBA583 > UBA583. Next base: position 46,156 of record CAKZOW010000117.1, read on the forward strand.
GCTAGTACTACCGAAGTAATACTAACCTATACTATTAACTAGAAGTCGTCCTCATCGAAGTCTTGGTCGAATTCCAACACTAAAGAGTCAGCTACTTTCTGTTGGTACATCTTGTTTAACTGAAGAGAGTAGTTCAAACGCTTCAATCCTGGTTTCTTAAAGGTGATACCAGAGAATACGTGAGGGTTCTCTACTGTAGTATCGTCTGGAGCTGTAGTTTCCTCCCAGTTAAGTTTGTTACCGATAGCCATAGTGTAAGGAGTATTACGCCCTAAGCCTAAGTCAGTGAACAAAGTCTGTAAGTCTCTTTTAGAAAGCCAGATTGAGCCATTAACCAAGTAAGAGATACGACCATCAGATAATTTTACTCTACGAACAGTTTTGATTACGAAAGATTGCATAATATTAATTTTTGTAATAGACCCAGAGAATTAACCACAATATTGTAGCTCTTAGCATCTCAAGGTCTAATGATTTGAAAATAAAGGTTTTAAAACGATGCAAATGGATATATCGCTTCCACAAGCCGAGTTCTTTACTAGTCGGTTTCCTCAATAACCTCAAGGGTTATCAGCACGTCAGTAAAGCTTACATCGTTTTTAAAACTCTAGGGGGTCTTACCCCGTCAAGATAAGACCGGTGGAGTTAAGGAAGGGAGGATGTCCAATGTTAACATATACAACGAAATAAATATAATGTTTTATTGAAAAAAATTGAAAAAAAATTTCGTATCTTTACAGTATGAAAGGAATATACGGAATAACAAATGCAGTAAACGGTAAAGTCTATGTAGGGTCTAGTAAGTCTATCTCTAGAAGATGGAAGGAACATAGAAAAATGCTAAGAGGTAATATTCATCACTCTAGTCACTTACAGTACTCTTGGAACAAATATGGTGAAGAAAACTTTACTTTTGAAGTTATTGAAGAAGTAGAGGATGTAGAGAGAATCTTTGAAAGAGAGGCTCATTGGATAATAGAATGGAATACTCTAGATGCCAAGTACGGTTACAACATGTGCCTACCAAACGGAGGAGCAAAAAGAGAAGAATCTATACAAAAATTAAGAGACCACTGGAATGTAACAGTACCTCATAATTACATAGGTTGTCATAAAGAATACCTAGAAATGAAGGCTAAAGGGTATGAGAAGGTAGGTATGAAATGGTTAAAGAAGGATAGGGTTAAAGGATTTAGCCGTACTAAAAGAGCAGTAGACCAGTACGACTTTAATTTCACTTTAATAGGTTCTTACGATAGTATAATAGATGCTGCTAGAGCTACAGGTTTATCAGACAAGATAGGTGGTTCTTGTAGAGGAGATAAGAAGTCTTGTGGTGGATTCTATTGGAAGTTTAGAGAAGAGTCCTTAGAGGAGCTTAAAACGCGTGTACAAATAAAAGATACTAAACTGATGTGCGGGATTACTCAAGTAAAAGTATACGAATACCAAGGGAAAAGAAGTCTACATAAGAAAAATTTCGATACTTACAGAAAGAACAAAGCTATAAAAATGGTAGAAGTATACATGGTACCATCCAAGATAGAGAGGAAGAGATTAACACCAGAACAAATCAGTATATCTAACTACAAATATCTAGAAACACTTAATTAATTTTTACTACCTTTATAGTATGAAGGACAAATATTGGGATGCAGTGTACAGACCAGATAACCCTAGGGAATGTGGTATACTAACAGAAGACGATGAGTTGGTACTAGACGTACTTGATGTAGATTACTCGACTATAGCCTACATAGTCGGTATACATAATAATTCTGTTAGAGATAGGAGAGAGCCTAGGAGACTAATGTTCTCGGAGACTGGTGACAGATTCGAAATGTTAGTACAAAATAAGTATAATACAGGAGAAGCACTTCATAAAGGCGAGTTAAAGATAACTGTAGTTAAAGGTAATAAAAGGACTAGGTTACAGAAGTTTTTGAATAGGATTTACAAAAAGTGGTATCCTGAAATTAATACAATAAAAGTAGAGCATGAGAGAGATTAAAGATATTATACCTATTACAGCTAAAAGATTAGGTATACCTGAAGAGGAATTAGCTAGACATGTAAAACAGTATGAGAAAGATTTAAAAGACGCTTTAGCTAATAAGCCTTATTTAGAGTACGATTTTTACTTCCTAGGTAAACTAAGGTACATGAAAAATCCTCTTAAAAAAGTAATAAAGAACTTTAGTAACAAGGGATTTGACGTAGAGCACTATAAGAAAGTTTTGAAACTTTTCGACATAGATTACGAAATAAAACGTAAAAGATGGAATAAGAGTAGTGAATAATAATTTTTTTTATTATATTTGTGTATACAAATGAATAAAAATGAAAAGAACGCACCCTATAGTGTTAAAAGTAGGTAAAGTAGTGTTAGTAGAATTTCAACTGAAATGGATGCTACATCCTAAACCTATTACAGGTAAAGATTTAAAAGTACTAGCTTATGTATTCCTATATAAAGGAAAAGCTATTGAGAAGATGTTAGAGGACGGAGTATCTAAGAGTAAGAAGAGTTTAGAGAACACTATATCGACTTACAGGAAATTAGGTGTAATACAGGGATTCCAAGAGAAGACGATACTTAATCCGGCTCTTAACGCTTTGACACAAGATTTGTCATACACAATAAATTTTAAACTAGATGATACGTTGGATTAGGAACTATAGAAAGTCTACTAAAAAGCTTACGTGGGAAAATGTAAAGAACTACTTTGCCGCTAAGAGGAGACAAAGGAGAATACAGTTAATTGAGGATACTTTTTTTTCTGGTCCAGGACTAAAACCAATACCGGGAGCTAAGACAGTAGTTTGGCGAGAAAAACAAGTAAAGAAATTCTCACCAATCTGTTTAAAGCAAGGTTATTGTAAAGAATGTTACTGTTCGTTTGAGGATGGTTTATTATACGAAGAAAAAGCCTGTGAAGGTGGATGCTACCCAAATTGGGAAGAATCAAAAAAATTAGCAAATGATATTCAAGAGTAAAAATATTAAAGTAGGAAGTAAAGTTAGGACAGATGCTCCTTTCACTTTCGAAGGTAAAGCAAGTACAGATTATAAAAATATTAAAGCGACTCCTAGTTGTGGATGTACAGGTGCCACATTTAGAGTACTAAGAAATAGTCAATGGCAACCTTCAACAAGGGTGGCAGAAGGCGAAGCCTTTAGAGTTACAGGTAAGTTGAATAACGTACCTACTAATGGATCTGTTACTAAAAAAGTGACTATTACGGCTACGGGATTGGCTCCTATTCCTTTACTATTCACAATGTATTTAGTATGATTTTTCACGCAGATACTCATTCCTATTACAATGGAGATGAAAAATACTTAGGCGTTACTTCTACAATAGGTAAAATGAAACAACCTACTGATTGGGATCAGATAGCAGAGAATTACGTGAATAAAAAAACACGTAGAGAATTGTTAGAGGACCTAGCTAAAAAGTGGAAGATTACTTTCAGACAAGCTAGAGAGAAGTGGGGTAATGAAGAGTTTACAGGTCCTTGGATTAGAACTGTCTGGAAAGATAAATCAGAAAGAGCATTAGCAGGTGGTAGTTTCTTCCATGATTGGAAAGAGATACAAGATTCTGATACTTGCTTCTACAACCCAGTTGTAAATAACAAGAAGACTCTTTTAGACCTGAATGAGTTAACTGATGGTACTTACTTAGAATTAGGAGTATACGCACATCAGTACTATACTTGTGGACAAGTAGATAAGATTAAATTTGAAGGAAAGTACTTTGATATTTCTGATTACAAAACAGATGCAGAGAAACCTTCAACAGAAACTAAGGCTTATTGGAATAGTAATACAGGTAGAAGTGAGGTAAAGAAGTTTATATCTCCCTTATCACATATACCAGAAACTAATTACTACAAACATGCCTTACAGATGTCTACTTATTCTAGGATGTTAGAATTATACAAAGGTTATAAGTGCAGGAGTTTGACTGTGAAGTATGTACACACAGAATATCGACATCCCTTACAAGCTGGAGATGATTTAGTTATACATGAAGAACCTGAGTTCGATAGAGTACGAGTATTCTTAGGGTTAGAAGATATTGAATTACCTTATTTAAAAAAAGAAGCAGAAGCTATCTTAAAATACAATAGAAATGCCTACAGACAAAAAAACCGATGAATATTACAAGCGACTAGATATAATATCTGCTAAAAAGTTTTATGCTGGACGTGATTCTTGTATAAATTCTTCGCAATATCTAGGATGGAATGGTATGGCTACTAGTATAACGGATTCAACTGTTTCATCAAAAACAAAACTAATAGGAGGTACTTTTATACAAGAAAGTCCTTATATGGTGCAAATATGTAAATCAAACAAAATGCAATCAACATTATTTTTAGACGTAGATAATACATTGATAGTGTCCAAAGATGGTTCACTGTTTCCAACAGTAGATAACTGGGTATTCAAAGCAGGTATTTTGGAAACTTTGATTAAGAAAGTCAGGGAGTATGACCAAGTGATTCTAGTAACTAATCAGGGCGGTGTAGATGCAGGTTTCAAAACACCTCAAGAAGTAGAACGCTATATCAGTGAAGTTTGTCACGGATTGGAAGTAGTTACTAGTATTCAGGCGAAAACATTCATTGCGTATATAAATGAGGACAGAAAGCCAGTATTAGGTAATTTCATCAAGGATTTAACTAGGCTTAATGAGTTAACTCACTTAGAAGAGTATGCAGGACTTAACTATGATGCTAAAGTGAATGTGTTTGATAACATTAATCTTAATCAATCTACAATGGTAGGAGATGCTTCAGGATTAACTAGAGTATTAACTAAGAAAGGTAAATTTGTTAGATTAGGAAAAGATTTAGAGATAGCGGAAGAAGATGAAGGTTATATCGTTAAAAAAGACTTCTCAGATTCAGACAAATTATTTGCGGAGAATATGGGAGTATTTTATCAAGATATTGAAGAATTTTTAAACAAATAAACATGGATATTTATACTAAGAAGTGTACTAAAGCAGAAATTCAAGAGTTATTTGATAATCTTCCTGAAGAACCAAACTGGAAAGTAGTTACTCCTGAAAGACCTTGGATGTATATATATGATAAGTCGAGACACATTTACGTAGTCAATGAAGAAGTAGCCCAACAAAACGCTTCAGAAATGTACTGGTTTTTATCTAAAGTTGATAAATCAAAAGTACATTATACCAAAGAATACAATCCTGAAAAAGCTTTAGCAAGTATTAACTCTACAGAAGTATGATAGATCCGATGTTAAAAGAATTTGGATACGAATTAGGAGAAGTACTTTCTAAAAAAGATATAAGTACGAAAAGACTGGAATGTAATAATAAGATGAGAACACTTGGATATGAAACACCTAGTACAGTCTACTATTTTCATGATCCATTAAGTCATTTTTCTACAGGTTCAATGAGATTATCCTTTGACAAAGATATGAATGAAATTTATCATAAATTATATAAAATGGACATTTACAATCAAAAAATCCCTACATACAAAGTAGGTACAGAAGGTTTAGAGCAGACAGGAGAAATGGGTATTCCTTTAGTAAGAGGAAGTAAAGATTCTCCAGGTCAAAAAGGAGATGATTTTGATATAGATAAACCTTTAACTGAAAATGAAAAATTCCAAGTAATGTCTGCCTATGGTAAAAATTTTGAAGATTTTTTGATGAAATCTAGTAAGATGATAATTCCTGATATTACAAAGGATAAGCCTGTAGCTAATACAGGTATTCCTGGTAAAGGGGGTGAGAAGTTTACAGTTAAATTTAGTAAAGATATGTTTAACGCAGTTAGATTTCCCACAGTTACACCTGATAACCCTAGTGAGTATGCTTTAGCGATGCTGGCTAATGGTCTACATATTTACAAGGATGGTGAATGGCGAGAATTACCTTTAAAACCAGAAGAAGCGTTCGTATCTAAAACTAACGTTGAAACTAAATTAGGTGATAGGTATACAGATAGTGTTAACGAAAAAAATTATATATATGAAGGGTTTTGGGTAGAAAGTTATAAGTCTATAGAGAATATGCCTGATGCAATACTTTCCTTAAATAAAGATGTAAGACGTACTTATGTACCTGAAGAGTTGGGTACCTTTTGCTTATGTCCGGATACTAATAAATTCTATGAATGGAAAGGTCGTTGGGTAGAATTTTTTGAATTCGAAGTAGAGTTGAAAGAACATCCAGGATATAAGGTGTTTAGAGATAAAGTAAAAGAAGGTAAGTGTGAACTTGGTATAGATAATCCTCAACTAAAAGAATCAGAAGGTAAGTTACCTTACGAATTAGAATGGGGCTTTATAGAAGGTATGGCTAAGAGAATGCAAGCTAACAAAGGAAAGTATGAACCTTATAACTGGAAGAACAATAAGATACCAGTACATAAACTCAAAGAAGCCTTATCTCGACACTTTATCGAAGTACAGAAAGGTAACTACGATGATGAAGGATTATATGGACATTTATATGCTTTGGCTTGTAATTCTATGATGATTATCGAACAGTTAAAAATGAAAGCTGTCTAAATTATATGTAATTACTAAATTAGGTACAAGTATACTTAGAGATGAGGAAATCTTTAAAGGTTATATCAGAACTACTAGAGACTTGGATGTAATTCTTTCAGCAGTTATAAATACAGATTAATGAGAATAGTTAACTTAGAAGAGTTTAGAAAACTCCCAGAAGGTGTTCTTTTTATGGAGTATCATTCTACAGCATTTGGTCCTTTGACTATTAAAGGTGAAACTTGGGAAAGTGACTATCTAGAATGTATACCTTTTAGAGATTTGGATACTCAAGATTCCAAAGAATATTACGAGGTACTGAAGCACATGGAGGAAACAGGTGAACCTAGACCAATTGAGATTTCATATAGTAGAGAAGGTTTATTTGAAAAAGATAAAAAGTACGCTATTATTGAGAAGGGAGATTATGATAAATTTTTAAACCATATACAAGATTTAGGATATTATGAAGGTAATTGATTTTTTAAAACAGTTAGATGCTGGAGCATTAGTAGAAGAGATGTTTCCAGAGTTTGTCGAAGATGGAGAAGGCGGTGTTCGTATAGATAGTAACTATGATTCTAAACAACTAGGAGCTGAAATGGCTTTTTAGCCCAAATGGACGATGTTGTGCTGTTGTCGGTCGTTTTCTTTTTTTCGGCAGTAGCACAATTTTAATTATGGATGTATCATTGAAAGGACTTGCACAAGAAATGCGAGAAAATTTATTAGAAGAAATTTCAAATTTTAAAAAGAAAATATACATGAATGGAACAATAATTAATAATCCAAAACGAATAAAAAGACAATATTACAAGAAACTTCCACCCAAATCAAAATCAGTAACAAGACCTGGCAAGTGGGGCAATCCTTTTTTAATTGTTTTAGAGGATGATGTTTATTTTGTCAAAGATAAAAGCGGAAATTATTGGGGCAATAATAATGAAGGATATAAAACAAAAGAATTAGCAGCAAAAAAATCGGTTCAATGTTTTAAAGGCTATTTATCAGCTAAAGTAATGAAAGGCGAATTAAGTCTTTCAGCTTTTGACAATATTGACAATATAGCTTGTTTTTGTAAATTAGAAGAAACTTGTCACGCTGATATTATTATTGATTTTGTTTCTCAATATCGAAATGGTCAGACTTTTTTCTAATGACCGACAATGCCTGCAACCGCAGCCGTATGAGCGGCTGTGAAATATGGACGCTGTTGCATTTATTATGCACTCGTCTTTTTTTAAACTTTTTTAGACTTTTAAAATGAAAAACACTTATTCAGATTTTTTAAATTTATTTAGTACTTTTTGTGTGGAGGTAGGTCTGACCGAAAACCATGCAAAGGAAATGATGACGACATTCGACATTCGTTTTGATTATATCGAAGCTTATGGAGACAATGAACAAGGCTTAGAATTAGCTTATAATTATTATAAAACAACTGTAATTCCTCACAAAGTAGCTGTTTTTAAAGAAGCTATGAAAATGGAGGACGCATTTAAAAGACAAAGAAAAGAAGATTTAATCGTTCAACTTCGTGACCATGACTTGTCTAAATTTTGCTTTGAAGAACTTGCTTATGCCGATGTAGATTTTAAAAACTTTAAAGACAACCCAAAATGGGTTATAGATAATTTTAAAAAAAGTTGGCATCACCATAAATCAGTTAACCCACATCATCCAGAATATTGGTTTGATGTAAAGAAAGACGGAACAGCAAATCCAATTAAAATTCCGACTCATTTTTTAGCTGAAATGGTTGCAGATTGGCGAGGTGCAGGGATTACTTATGGAAACCCTATTGGGTATTGGTTAAAAAAAAATTTACACACTTTTCGTTTTCATAAAGAAACGGCTATGGAGTTGGCTGTACTTTTGGCTAAATACTGTCAAATAGAAACAAAACTAAAAGATGACAGTGATGAAGTTTTGTTTTGTGTTTGATGGTGCATAATGTCTGGAACAATGCACGGTCACGGCTTTTGCCGTGGCTGGTCGATGTTGCTTTTATTAGAGGGCGTTTTCTTTATTTTTTTATTTATGAGTTTTAAAATCGGCGACAAAGTACAATACTCTATATCATATTTGACAAAAAAGAATATACATTCAATGGATATTGTTTTAGCTGCCTTTGTTGTGGATGGATTTGATGTTTATTTTGGATGCGATAAAGAATTAAGATTAAAAAGAAAAGATGGCGTTTATATTTATGCGAACGCAAAAGATTTAGAGAAAATAATTGATTGACATTTGTTTTAATTCAAGTACAAAAAAAAATTAAGAATATGAAACTTACAAAAAGACAAATACAAAAAATTAGAACAGCTCATAAAAAAGCATTGAGACTGGAGGAACTTTTATCTAGTGCAAGGCAAGATTTGTCTTTTGTTATTTCATCAATCACAAAAATAGAGGGTAATGTTGATTTTCTGCAAGGCGATGGTTTCGGTTTTACACCAGAAGTAGACAATGATACACATATACCTGTTGATGAATTATTAAATTTTGCAGAAAAAGGAAGAGATATAAATATAGAGTTGGTATTAGATAATTTATCTATTTAATGCCCTCTAATGCTTAGCTCGGTGACTGGTGGTGACGCCTGTCACCGCTGGGCAATGAGCGTTCTTATTGTCGGCTGCTTCATTGCGCTAATGCTCGTTCTCAACTATTCGATTTTTTCAAATAGTTCAATTTGTTTTTTCACTCATTTTAATAAAAAACATGCAACTATTATATTTTGGAACAACTATATATGATAAAGGATTTGGTGTTTTTGACATAACAGAAAATATATATCAAAAAATACATCATAACTTTTCAAAATTAAGTACAATTGGTCAATCATCTGAATTAGCATATACTTATTCAAATTCTAAATTTAAAAACGGGACTGTTCATTTTGGAAGGTTTAAAGGTGGAACATTCTTAATTGTAGCAGGAAGCCCAATTGACAAAAGAGGTAATACAGTTTCTTGTTTTTTTACTTTTGAAAATAAAGACATTTCTTATTCTGACTTTTATAAAAAGATAAAAGACAATATGATTTTTAAAAAAACAACTGAAATTTTAAAAGCTAACTTTGATGATGTTATTTTCTTTTAGTTGACGACAATGCTAGGAACAATGCACGGTCACGGCTTTTGCCGTGGCTGGTCATGGAGGATTGAAAATGTATCTAAAGCAGGGTGGACCTATCACAGGAATTATGTACAATGGTCGATTAGTAAAAGACGTAAAAAAGTTTTTAAAAATATTTGAATTAATAGAGGATGAATAAAATATTTACGATAGAAGATGGTAAGGTTGTAGTAACACCTGATGTACTAAACATACCTTGGTTAAGGGTAGTCTATGATAAGTACGAGTTACCTATGGCTGCTTTGAATTATTTACATTATATGTCTGACCCTATAAGTTCTTACTTTAACTTAGGGGAAGATGAAAGAAGTGATAGATTATTGAAGGAGTTTCCAGGAGATTACAAAATAACAGATATTGAGATTACAGAAGCTTTCAACAATCTAATAGACTTGAGAGTTAACTACGACCCTATTGTTAGAATGAAAGTAGCTAACGAAGTTATGATGAATAAATTATCAATAATGTGTGAAGGTATGATATTAGATGATAGTAAAGAAGGTAATCTAGATAAAGCTTTAAAAATATTAGAGAAGACCGGTAAATTTTCTGACAACCATGTTCGCCTATCTAAAGTAGTAGAAGAGAAGTTAAACAAAGGTAGAGGAGGAGTTCAACTTAGTTATGATATGTAGGTTTGGTTATATGATATAATTTATTTATCTTTGAGTTATGAACACGAATAAGAAGATTTAAAGCAAGGAGAATGTATCGGAGATGTGAGTGTTTCCGTAGCTACTAGTTTAGATAATAGTTATAGTATAGATTGTAGTGAGTATCGTTGTAGAGTTTGTAAAAGATAGTAGTTATGAAAAAGGTGAAAAATTATAAGTTATATTATGCGTTGTTTTTCGTAGTAGTACTAGGAGCTATAATACTTGTTGTGAATCTTTCACCAAATAAAACAGACAGTATGATAGTATCAGAGCAAATAGAAGTTTGTAAAGAGGAACTCAAAATACTTAACTCTGGTAAAGCAGGTATAGTTACAGGACAACTGGTAATTACAGATGATTTATCTAAGAGAATAGGGTCAAAGGATTTACATAACTTTTATAAAGGTACAACAGAAGAGTTGTTGAAATTAATGAAATAAGTAGTGAACCACTTTAACTCAGGGATAGAGTACCTTCATATGAAGGAAGTCGTAGGTTTGAGTCCTACAAGTCGTACTACTTTACTAGCCTCCTTAGCTCAGGTGATTAGAGCACCTCACTTGTAATGAGGATGTCACAGGTTTGACTCCTGTAGGAGGCTCAATAAGTTTTAATATTTTCCTTTTTACCGTGCGTAGGTATTAGATAAAATATTTATAATGCAGGATAGCTGAGTCGGTTTAGCACAAGATTCATAATCTTGAGTACGATGGTTCGAGTCCATCTCCTGCGTCTAATTGTTAACAAACTAAATTAATTACAATGAGTAGGTTACCGTTCCGTATAGTAATAGCAGGAATATTATTAGTATTACTACCTTTCTTATTAGGTACAGGTTATTTCACCCTTATACAGGGTAAGAGTGTAGGTGATCCTGTAAAGTTATATGAGATTCTAATTGGTCTTGGGATTATCTTTGGAGGATATTTTGCCTTATTTTTAATTGCTGTATCTAAAGGAGGTGACTGGATTAGAGACTGGATTAACAGTGTGACTAAAAAAGAAAATGATTAAAGAATTTAAGTTACAAAGAATGTATCGATACATCAGATATAGTTAAGTGCAATTGATTATATCTACGTTTACTTAGGTTAATTAGGTTCGAATCCTAGTAGTAAAATTTGTAACTTAGTACGGATAATTGGTCTAGCTGGCTAAGACGCTATCCTGTCACGGTAGAGATCACGGGTTCGAATCCCGTATTATCCGCTAAAATTAAATACTATGAATCCAATAAAAGAATTTTTAAAAGCTAAAGGTACAGTAGAATTTGTTGCTGACGAGAATAAATGGGAGAAATACCCTATGCAGATTGTAGTAGAAGGAGAAGTTAAAACTGCTTTTATACAAGATGCTGATAAATCTCATAATGATGAGGAGCATGTATTAGTAGTACTACTTATGGTAGAGGGTAAAGTATTTAAAGTAGTAAAAGTTTGCCAAGCTCCAGTTACTTGTGAAATTGATTGGGATACAGTAACTTGTGCTACTACTATAGAAAGTATGTAAAATTTCTAACTCCTTACGATTATTCTAGGTTTATGTTTACCTTTGAGGTTTAATCTATTGTAGGAGTTAGTTTTTAAGGGAAAGTATGCAAGTGGTTAAAGCACGCGCATTGTAAATGCGTCACTTCGGTTTCAGAGGTTCGAATCCAAGTAGGCACACATGGAAAAGTTAGTAGAGAATGGTTTAGAATTTACTAGATACAATTGCTTAGAAGGGTATGTGGATTATACTCGTCTAAACGCAGGACATGATCCTAATAAAAAGAAACCTTTTTCTACTTTAAATCTAATAGTAAACTGGTTACGTTTTAAAGGACATCCTTGGGAACTCTATGATACTAAAAGAGTTCGAGAGATGTTATCTAACAAGGATGGCTTTACATCAGAAGAACTTTATTTTTTAATTGATAACCGATAGTCTACTCAATATTGGTATAGAGGTGGGTCTGCAAAACCTTCTTAATTCCGGTTCGATTCCGGAGATTATCTCTATTCTTAATCAAAATTAAATTATGAGAATTTTATTTACAACATTACTGTTACTCGTTACTATGTCTGTATTTGCACAGAATATCGGTGATTGTGTTAAGACAGTATATTACCCTCCTGTAGCTGTGCAGGGCTTTAAAGTAGTCGAACTAGAACCAGCAATTTACGAGACTTACATCAAAACTCCAGCTGTATCTAGTACAGTGAGAACTGAAGCTGTTTATGAATGGAGAACTAAGGAAATCTTAGTAAAGTCAGCGCACACAGATTACGTTAAATCTAATTGTGGTACTGATGCAGGATGTTCTTGGAAGAAAGTAGCAGTTCCAGCAGTTTACAAAACTATTAGGTACAAAGTTTTAGTAAAAGACGCTTGTGTTACTACAGTAGTAACTATTCCCGCAGTACTTGGTAGACGTTTGGTAAGACCAGCTATTACTAGTAAAGTACGAACTGAAACCATTACAGAGGGTGGTAAAATAGTATTACAAAGCTGTAATTAAAACAATTTATTATGCGTAAAACATTAAAAAATACGACTAGTGATGGTGCTAGTAAAAATGTAAGAGATATTAAATTTTGGGGAGATGGAGATACTTTCAAATTAATATCAAAAGCTTTTTCAAAAGCGGAAGGTTGGATGAAGTCTACAAAAGCTATGCAAATAGATGGTGTAGGATGTGTAATTCAAGTAACTACTCAACAAGGAGAAGGTATTACAGAACACGGTACTAGACAAGTCGATAATATTGCAGAAGCTTTAACATTTGTACCAGGAGTAAAGATTGAAGAAGTAATGAATTCTGAAGGACTAGTTATTAGTAGAAAAATTGTAGTTATTTAAAGGATTTATAACTCCAAAAACATTTAAATTTTTTATTAACTGGTATTTAATTAAAAAAACAAATGGTAATACAGAAAGTAATTTTAAACCCTTGCAAACCTAAAGCAGACGGTACAGCAAATATTACGGGTTGCTCTTTATTAGAAATCGACAAACCTACTTACGAGTGGATTAATGATATGGCATTTGATAAGGAGGAAGTAAAATTAATAGTAATAGATACGAATAGGTACGAAGAATTTATTTATCAAGAAGCTAAACGATTAGCGGACAAATTAGAAAATTAAGAGATATGCAGTTTAAAACATTAGAAGATGCTCAAGCAGCGTTAGATTCAAATTTAGTAGAGTTTAGAGAATTAGAAAAGATTGTTAATAATCAAGGAAGTAAAATTCAATCTATTAGAGATAAACTTACTAAAGCCGCTGAAGAAGGTAATAAGAATATGGTAGCCATCCAAACAAAAGCTCAGAAGAGTATGGATGCTATTAAACAGAGTCTTCAAATTCAAGAGACTAAGGCAATTAAAGATGCTAAAAAATATGAGGCTAAAATTACTAATAACACTATCTTGATGCAAAAAAACATCATGGAGCGTCACGAATTAGCAGGTGCAATCAAACAACTGGGTGGCGAAGTTCCAGAAGAAAGTAAAGTAGTTTTCCCTGACCTATTACCAGAAGAAGAAGAGTTGTTACAAGAATTCACTGATGTAGGTGGTACAGGAGATTTAGAAGAAGTAACATCTGGTTATTTACAAGTTGAAGGACAAGAAAATATTACAGAAGGCGTTTTAACTACTACATTGAATTAATTATAGCCCCAAAAAAACATGATTACTGAATTCAAAAACAATGTAGGTGTTTGGAATGGTTCTGAATTTGTTTTAGAGAATATTACTAAAGATCATAGAATACAGATGATTCGGGACTTAACTAAAAGACCTGGAGAAATTAAATTCGATGAACGTGTATTCGACTTCACTAAGACTAGGGACTATTTCAATAAGCACAGATATTACACTAACCTAGTCTCTTACTCAAGAGACTGGGTTTCCTTCTGGGAACATGAGAAATCGCTTCTGTATTCTGGTGTGATAATAGACGACTTCTATATTTCTGGAGATATGTATCATTATCTCAATTTCATACAAATACCTAATAAAGTCGCAGGAGGTCCTACCTTTCCTTGGTTCTTAGATACAGATGTTTGGTACCACAATCATATAGAACTAGCTCCTCTTATTAATAAATTTACAGTAACAGTTAAGAAAAGACAGATTGGTATTTCTTTGAAGCATTGTGCTAAAATGTTAAAGAGATTTTATCATGAGCAAAATTTCGTAGGAAGATTAGCATCTTTCAATGAAAGTTACGTAAAAGAGAACTGGAAGATTATGGATGATTTTCATGATTTTCTACAAGAACACACTGCTTGGAAAAGACCTTTAGATCCAGGTAAAACATTAAACTGGAGGCAGAGGATTAAAATGCCTGATAGTACTTACAAAGGTAGAAAGTCTACTTTAAAAGGAGTTACTACCAAAACCAATCCAGCAGCATTAGTATCAGGTACAGTAAGTGAAGTATGGAAGGATGAAATAGGAATTGATTCTACATTAATTGATAGTGTGGAATTTGCTCGTCCTGCTTTGTCTTGGGGAAACCTTATTAAAGGAGAAATGCACCTAACAGGGGCAGTAGGTAAGTTAAAGGATAGTGCAGATTTAAAGAAACTCTTTTACAATCCAGATGATTATAACATGCTCTCATTTGAGAATGATTATAATAATGATTCAGAGAAAATAGGAATGTTTATTCCTGAGCAATGGTCTTATGGTGATTTTATAGATGAGTACGGTAATTCTGACGTAGAAGGAGCTTTAGTAGAAATAGAAAGATTAGCTGAGTTAGAGAAAAAGAAGTCTTTCAAGGCTTATATGATTTACAAATCTCAAAGACCTACAGATCCTTCAGAAGCCTTTGCAGAAAGAGAGGAGAATGATTTTCCTGTATATATCATAGAACCTCACTACAAAAAACTACAAGCAGGCTTTAATCCTATGACTGTAGAATTATTTACAGATTCTAGAGGTAACGTCAAACACACTTTCTCTACTAAGTATCCTATAATAAAAGACTTTCCAGTTAAGAAGGATACTATTAAAAATGGTATAATAGTTATTGACGAAATGCCTTTACCTAATACCCCTTTTGGCTTATACTACGCAGGTGTCGATACAATTAGTCCTATTACGTCAACTGGGTCGTCAATCTCATTGCAATCCTGTTATATATATAAATCAGCACATGAGTTAGATGGTGAATTTTCCAGTGAAAAAGTTGTAGCATGGTACGCAGGTAGACCTGAAGAAAGATACGGAGCCTTTGATATCACGAAAAATTTGATTAACTTTTATAATGCGAGAGCGGCTATAGAAAATGATAATAAGAACTTTATCGAATGGATGATTGGTAAGAAGCAGCAGAATTGTATGATGCGTCGAAGAGAATTCAACCTAGGTAAAGAAACTTTTGCTAAGTCTAGTATATCTACTATTGAGTATGGTTTACGTACTGGTACTAAAGATATGAAGAATTACTTAATATCATTAGCCATAGAGTATGTTTCTGAAGAAATTGGTAATAGAGTAGATACTGATACAGGAAAGACTGTTCCTATATATGGTGTAGAAAGAATTAAAGATGAAATGCTTCTAAGAGAGATGTTAGATTATACTCCACGTAAGAATGTAGATAGAATTGTATCCTTTGCTATAGCTTTGTTCGCATCTAGATCTAATACTAACAGAGGATTTAAATTATCTAATAAAGTAAAAGAATACAAACCAAAGGCTAAAAGAGTTGATAGACGTTTTACAAAGACGTATAGTAGTCCTTTCCAAATTAAAAGATAATGCGTTCAAGTACTATAAGTTTAATAATACCAGAGAAAAAGAAATTCCAGAAGAATAGTAATCAAGGGAGTGATTTAGTGAGAGATATATTTGACTACTACGATTCGATTGGTAGAGGTCAGGTATTAGATAAGGATCGTAAGTACAGGAAACTAGAGAACCTAGCTATAGGTAAAATTAACCTAGAAGACTATATTGATGTAGAAGTTCCTGAAGAGATAGAGTTTAACAGGCAAGAACTACAACATATAGATTTAATGTTCTTCCCTATTATCCCACCTATTATAAACGGTATTATAGGAGAGTATGATAATAAGTACATCAAAACTACTGCGAAAGCGGTAAACCCAGAAAATACTAATGATATACTTGAAAACTTTAATCAGAGTTTAAGGTCTTCTTTAGTGAGTTCAGCAGAGAAATTATTTTTCGCGGAGAATCCTAACGTACAAGAAGAAGAAGTAGCTCAATTTCATCAGTCTGAGAAAATACAAAAATTCTATAAAACAAATTATAGGACTGAAGTAGAACTATGGGCTAACCATATGCTAGAAGTAGATGATCAGAGGTTTGATATTAAGAGTATCGAAAGGAAGTTACTTCGAAGAATCCTTACAACTGAAGACCCTGTAGTTCATGTACAATACATGGATGGCAGATACTTCCCTGAAGTTTGGAACGAAAAAGACTGTTTTCATCTTAAATCACCTATGGTTGAAGATTACTCAGAATCAATGATGTTTGGTTGTTATAACTATACTAATTTTGGATCTATACTTAGTAAATGGGGAAGTGAGTTAAAGGCTGAAGATGTAGAAAGATTGGAAGGCTGGAGTACAGGTAATAAACCTGGAGGTTTGTATATTAATGGTCACTTTGATGCTGTTACAGGTAATAGGACTGGACATATAGAACAAACTAATAATTACCTCTTTTTTAAGAACAAAGAGAATAGTACACGTAGGTATGATGACTATAGTAATGAACTAGTAAGAGAAACACAGATTTACTTCTTACTACCTAGAAAAAAAGGATTACTAACTTACATGTCTGATAATGGACCTATTAAGTCTATCGTAGATGAAACTTTCAAGAAAACAATTAAAGCTGTTTATAACGGTCCTAAGATAGTAGAGAATCTTGTACAAGGAGAGCATATTGAGTGGTACTACGAGAATGAATTATGGTATGGGGTCAAAATAGACTTAGATAATTCTTCTCCAGGTCAAGTGTCTCAGACAGATATGGATTCTATCTGGGTTAAACTAGAGAAACATCCTATACAATATTCTTTTCCTAATTCAAGATATGGTACGAGAATCCCTGTACATGGAGGTTCAGTAACTAATATGTACAATGATAGTATGAGTCTTACTAAAATTTGTGCATCTTGGCAAATAATGTATAACTGGTTATGGAATAGAAATAATCAATTACTATCCTCAGAGATAGGTAAATTCTTAATGCTTAATCAGGCAGCAATTCCTAGTGAATCTCTTGGAGGTTCATGGAATGAGAAGAATACAGAAAAGTGGGCAGTTACAGGTAGAGATACCGGTATAGCGCCTATGGATTTATCCTTATCAAATATGGGACAATCTTCTGGAGCTATGAATGGTGGAGTAGCTCAAATGATTGATATGACAAAAACGGAGGAGGTCATTCAGAAAGCTAACTTAGCTCGGATGATTAAAATCGAATGTTATCAGCAAGTAGGGCTTACAGAAGATTATTTATATGGTAACGTACAATCTAGAGTAAGTGCTCAGGCAGCTGCTATGGGAAATCAAAGAAGTTCTACTCAAATACAGTGGGTTTATACTCGTTTAAATACTATTCTTAAAAAACTTAGAACCACTATGCTTGACACTGCCCAGTATATAGCGGTAACTCAAGGTTCTGAATTCTTATCTTATACTACTAGAGAAGGTGCAAGAGAATTGTTTAAAATCGATTCTCAAAAATTAGTACTAGCTCAACTTGATATTTACTTGAATAGTAATCTATCCGATTTAGGAGCAATGGAGAATATCAAGCAAAATATGATGACTAATAATACTATGGGAGCAGATGCTTTCGAAATAGCTGTTATTCAGGATTCTACTAGTATGGCGGAATTAATGAACTCTTTAAAAGAACTTAAAGAAGATAAGGAAGCTAAGGAAGCTCAGATTAGGCAAGAGGAGAACCAGAAACACCAAGAAATATTACAAGCTCAGAAAGAACAGCAACAATTAGCTCTACAGCAAGCTGAGAGAAAAGAGCAATTGGATAGAGAGAAAGATATCATGGTAGCTCAGATTAAAGCGGTTGGTTATGGTAACTCTACTTCCGATGAGATTAGTCAAGAAATCTTGGAATTACAGCAAGCTAATAAAGAACAGCGCGACCTTTATGACAGAGTAGTAAGTGATCAGGAGGATAGAGAAGTTAAACGTCAAGAAGGTGAAAGAAAGGAAAGAATGTCTAATGAGGACAGGATGATGAATAAGGAAATTAAGTTCAAAGAATTAGCTCAAAGAGATAGAGAGCTTGATATTCGAGAGAAAGAAGTCAAAGCATCTAATAAAAGAACTAAAAAATTAAACTAATTAAATTTTTTTTTGTAATTTATATATAAAGAAACAAATATGATACAATTTAATACCCCAATAGATAATGAAGGAACTGAGCCAGAGGTTACGCCTCCAGCGACTCCTCCAACGACTCCTCCACCGGCTGTACCAGCAGATACTCCGCCAGAGACACCTCCATCTGAATATGGGAATATGGAAGATTACTTACCAGAAGCTGCAAAGTTTTTATACGATAAAAAGTATATAACACATATTCCTGAAGGATTTAACACTGAGGAATTAGATATAGAATCTTATGGTAATTTACTTACATACAACCAAGAACAAACACAAAAAGAAGCTTTTGGTAAAGGTATGGAAAGTTACCAAGATAACCTTAACTCTAAACTATCTCCTCTAGGTAAAAAAATCCTACAGTACAGTGTTCAGAACACCAATGTTAGCGATGAAGATATTCAGGGATTGATTAAAGAGATGCAGAATAAAGCATACTATAGTAATTTGAGTGTAGAAGATTCTCCTCAAGAAGTAGTAAAAGCTTATTATGAAGGTATCGGATGGGATCCTGACATGGTTAACCAGAAACTAGATAATTTAATCAGTACAAGTAGTCTTGAAAAAGAAGCAAAATTAGTTAAACCTGGATTAGATAGGATTGCAGAAAAGCAAACTCAGAAGAGAGAAGCTGATGATAAAGCAATCAGAGATTTCCAGACAAACTTAGATAATAAACTTAAAACACAGATTAGTCAACAGTTACAAACAGGTAAACTGAATGGTGTTGATTTAGACCGTGAAACTGCGGAGTTTTTGTACAATGCTACTATGAATCAGAATGTACCTGTACAGTTAGGAAAACAAACAGTTAATATGGGTTATGCTGAAGCTCTTATGCGTCAACAGAAGTATAATGGTAATACAGAGAATGTAATGCTCTCATTATTAGTATTAAAGGATGGTCCTAAAGCTATCCAGAAATATTTTGCACAGCCTTTAAAAAATGATGTAGTAGAAAAGCATGTAAGAGAGATTAAATTCTCTTCTAAACGTCGCGGAACTGCTAAACACACAAAACCTACCTCAACAGGTACAGGTATAACTTTTTAAACATAAAACATGAATTCTAAACCCTTAGTTTTAAATAACGGTGTTTATCTACAAAGTACAGAATGGTCTTCTGCTTCGCATTTAGATAAATCACACGTACAGTATCTAAATAAAGATTCTGGACCTTCTACAGACTTAGGTATTGTTACTCCTTTTGTAACAGCCGGTTATAAATTAAAACCATATTTATATGATTTCTCAGGTAGAGGCGCAAGACGTATCTTCTTGGATGGTCATACCTATACATGGAAAACTCCTTTAAATGCTGAACCATGTTATATCTTGAAAGATATGTCAGGCACAGACAAGCCAGGTATGGCTGGAGAGAAATTCAAAGTAAAACTTAGTAACAATCATTATGGTAATGGCTATATCTTAGCAATTGACCAACATGATCCTCATCACATGATGGTTACTGAAGATGAAATTATACAAGACGGTGATGGTTATATACATACTATGAAGTTAGTATCAGTAGACCAAGCTAACCGTTGGTTCCCTAAAGAGTATTTGCGTCCAAATACTAAGCTTTTCCCTATTACAACTGTAACTAGTGAGTATGCTCAAGAATATGCAAACATTCCTACTATGAGTGGAGGTATGCGTGAGTATTACAACACTGTAGGAGAATCTAGCGCAGCATTATACTACTCGGTATCAAGAGATGCAGCTTATAGTAAAATAAAGGATACCATTACTTCAAGTATTAGAGATTACCGTAAGGTTATTGAAATGTACGTTTTCCGTCCAGGTTCATTAGCATACGACCTATCTTTAAAAGGACAACAGAGTAAAGGTGCTGGTTTAATGAATGAATACCAGAAGGCATATGGTATGGGTTCTGCTTCAGGTCGTTTAAATAGCGACATTGTTTTACGTTCTTGGGTACCTGAAATTGAGTTGACAGGTATTGCATGGTTAGAAGCTATGGTTGAGCAAGCAGCAATGTGGGGTTCAGGTGGTAAAGTAAATGTAGATGGTCGTAGGTCAGTGAAACTTCCATTAGGTTTATTCCATCAATTGAACATGGGTAATACACACTCTTATAACTTATTTAACATGACGTTAGAGAAGTTTGAGTTCATGATTAGCTCACGTTTAGTAGGTAAAGAAGATTTTGACCCTGGTTCTGAATTTGTTATCAAAACAGGTCGTGGTGGTTTAGCTATGGTTCGTAATTGGTTACGTTATATTCCAGGTAATAATGGTATGATCACTGACTCTAAAGATTACACACGAAATCACGGTAGTCAACATAACAAGAATCTTATTTTTGATGCTCCTGAGTATACAGGTTGGTCTATGCGTAATGGTATGGGTACAATCAAATTCGAATTAGCTCCAGGCCTTGATCCTACTGACGCTAATATGCAAGTGAATCCTGTGATTCCAGCATCTAAAGGTATTGGTGGACACAGATTGAGTTCTTACATGTTTATCATTGACGATATCACTAACTCAATGGATGGTAATATTTACGAATTGCTTTATGGTCCAGATTGGGATATTAGCAAACGTCATATTTCAGGTAAATTGAATTACATGGGTACGGATAACTTTGCATCGGCAGGGCACCACCCAGGATTTGAGGTATTCTTAGAGAAGCGCCATAAGGCGTACTGGGTTAAAGATATCACTAAATCTTTATTGATTAAACCAATTAATCCATTTACAGGTAGAGAAATTTATAGTTCTTACCACAGATAATTAAAAAAAATAAAGGGAGGGCTATTCTCTCCCTAAAAGTATAAAAAATGAGCAGAGAAGCACGTATTAAGCAAGCGCCAACCAAAGATTTTAAATTAGGCTTGGAGAGACATGGATTACAATATTTTGAGATAACAAATTCTACTTATGAAATGCCTTATATTAGAGGTGAATGGCAGCATGGTTTAAATGAAGCTGATAAAAAAACAGTAGAAAACCATTACGGTCATAAGTTTGATAATAAAGACCACTTCCAGTTTTGGGCAGATTTAGGTGCAGTAGATTTAGATCACACTATACAGGGAGTAGATTTATCTAATCCTGTAGATATTCTTAAAATTGGTATCTTACGAGGTATGAAAGTTTTAGCAAATGATATTGATGAAGCTTCAGATTCTATGGCAGGGTACGGGTTTTACCTATCAAATGTAGAAGAAGAGGAAGAACATAAATCTTCTTTATACGAGAGACGAGATCAAGCTATTGCTGATTTACTAAACATTAGGAAATCTGCTAAGTATATAGTAGCTTTTGCTAAATACACTTTACCTAAAGGTATTCAAGTAAACGATGCTACTTCTGCTTACATCAAAATGAGAGATTTCTTAGATGGTAAATTAAAAACAGTTAACAGTAAGGGAAAGAATGATGCTTTAAATTCTTTTGAAGCTACTAAGAAATTAGAGAAGAACTTGTTATATGCAACAGTCGATTATAGAATGGCTGTTAGACAAAATATTATTAGATTAAATAATGACCAAAGATATTATAATACTGGGTCGAATACTATTTTAGGTAAAAACGAAGAGGAATGTGTTAAATTCCTACTAGATCCTAAGAACCAAGACGAATTGGGTATGGGTCATAAAAATGATAAAACCTATAGTATTAGAAATCAATTAAAAAATTAAAATATGAACTTTTCAAGACAAATTCCTTCTACGTTTGTAGTGAAGTCAGTAGCACCGGCAGGTTTACGTGCGCATGAACTTAGCTATTTACAAATAGGAATCATTGATGAAGATACTAATTTAACAGTCGATAAAGCTACTTATCATCCAGATAAGAAGTACCAGCTTGTATATAAGACAGGTTCAATTGGTTCAGATAATAGAATGTTTCCTGATCAAGAAGGTGCGAAATTACCTATTAGAATTGACTTAGGTAAAATCGACACTGCTCACTCTTTTGACTCACCTAAAGAAGCTACATCTATGGTAACTACTCTAGGTTGGGATGGTATCTCTGATTGTGATACTCTTAGTTTAGAATGTGGGCAAGAATACGCTTTACAAGTAACTGCTCGCGGTGAAACAGTACGTAATGTATTTAAGCGTAATTTAACAGAAATTATTCCTTTCTCTACTTCTTGTTGTGATGATTGTGATACGGATGCTCAAGCAGAATCTACTGTAGATGCTATTATACAAGCTATAGAAAATAACTCTTTCTGGGCTAAAAATTATTTCAAAGCAGAGAAGATTAAATCTACTTGTGTAACTGAAGTACCTTTTGAGAAAGTAGGTTATCATGCTTTTGAATTAGAAGTATTAGATGAAGGTAATTCCGCAGCTACGGCTGAGGTACAAGAGGCTTACCCAGGAATGGAAGTTGAGCGTGTATCTCGTGAAGGTATTACTACTACTTACCGAGTAATTGTAGCTGACCAAGTATTACCTACAATCGCGGTAGCAGCAGCAGCGGCAGCAACTATTGGTTCACGTCATGATATTGATAGTACTACTGCATTTACAATCACTGTTCCTGCATCTACAGGTACAACGGATTATTTACGTTTTGTAGATACTTTAGCTACAGCTGGAACTAACAACATTACTTTTGCAGGTGCTTATGCTGCTGTACAATCTACTGATGCTTTTGACTTTGTTTTACAAGGTGATGGTGCTGGTGGTTGGGTTATATCTAATTTAGCTGGAACGGTAGCTGATTTCACTCAGTCTAAGTCTAAGCGATTAGTATGTGATGAATGTCCTACTTGTCCTGGTTCTTATACTAAAGTAGACTCTAGTTACAAATTTTTAGCTCGTGTTCAATCATGGACGGAATCTACTACTGTAGATGAAGCAGCTATTGTAGCTTTAGGTATCCCTAATTACATTCCTTTATCAGGTAAATCATTAGGATTCGATGGTAAAGTAGGTGTAATTGAATTTAGAACTACTACTGCCGCTACTCCTGTAGCTGCTGATGTAGTTATTTCTAGTGAGTTTGGTTTACAAGTTGGTTACTGTGAAGGTACAAGTACTTTCTCTTGGTGTGAAAAAGAATTTGTTTACAAAATCTCTCGCTTACAAGTAGTAACTGTTAAGAAAGACGATTGTAGTGAAGGTGCTGTAGGTAATACTGCGGAATTAGAAGCTGAAATCATCGACGTATTAGGTACAGAATTGTATGGTACTTTGACTGTAAAAGAGAATAACTGTTTAGCAGAAATTACGGTTTCTCAATTAAACAACGATTTCTTAGAAGATGGTTGCGATACTTATGGTAAAGATGGTGCCAAATTTAACAACTTGACTCCAATTGGAGGTTCAATCTGGACCGATGAGAAATGTCAAGGATGGACGTTTGATGCGGGAGGTTGTCCAGTAGCTCCGGTTGCTGCGACTACAACTACTGATTTACTAGGTGTCAAGTTTACTTGTGCTTTTGTAAACCCAGAGAAACCTGTTCCACATGTATACGACATTGGCGACAATATCGAACGTGAGCCTATTGAAATGGAGTTCACTATTATACGTCAATATGAGGATAGTACATTTGGAGCTTGTGCAGACCACGAGATGCCTAAGATTACAGTCTTACAACACGGGTCTATTCCTGAAGGTTTAGGACAATGTGTTATGAGAGAAGAAGTTCTTTCAAGATTCTATGATGGTTACTACTATCACAACCCTAAAGGAATAAATGGAAACTTATTTAAGAACGCAGAAGGTTACGACTATGCTGCGGATCCTAGTAAGAAGTACATGCATGTTTCTTTATACATGAATTTTGATCGAAATAGAAACGCGTTTAAAAATGACCACCGCCAAAGACATTTAATTAAGCTTTATGTCGAAGAGAATGATGTTAAATTGTTCCAAGAGATGAAGTCCTATTTAAATAGTACTTTGTTGAGCAACGGTCTTTCAAAATTATTATAAATTCTTGTCTATTTGTTTTTAACTGCTTCAAGGGTCAGGGCTTAGTATCTGACCTTCTTTATAAATTTCAACATGAAAGTACAAACGTGAGTGACTCTTCCAGATGAAGCTGAAACAGGTACTCCTTTAGTAAGTACTGAAAGAATGGCTGAATTAGAAGCCAAAGTGGAAGTTCTTAGGAAAGAAAACAAAACTTTAAACAATACTATATTAGCTTTTATAAGTATAATAAAAGAAATCGAAAGTCGTTTAGAAAAAACTACTGATGACAGTAAATGATATTTATTTTACAGTACAAGACAGAATTAATAAGCATAATACAGGCAGTAATCAGAATATATCTGAGAGACAGTTTGTAGGAGCTTTTAATATGGCTTTGTATTTTTGGTTTGACCAAAGAGTTAAAGTAGAAGAAGGTAATAAAATACTAGCAACAGAGTTACAGAGTTTTATAGTAAACCTAAAGCAAGTTCCTTCTTACAATGAAGACTATTACTTTATACTATTACCAGAGGATTACTATTACTACAAAAGAGTTAAAGTAAGAGCTACAAAAGAAAGTTGTGGTGAGCAGGATTTAACAGTCAGAATTGTGGAAGAATCTAATATAGATACTTATTTACAATCTGATTTGGATAAACCTTCGTTTAAATGGCAAGATACTGTAGGTTCGATAGCTTCTAATGAAGTACATGTTTATCATGGAGATGATTTTAAAGTGACTAATATTAACTTAGTCTATTACAAAAAACCTACTGAGATTGCTATGGAAGCGGTTAGTGGTGTAAATACTACTACTACTCTTGAAGGAAGCTCTTTATATGAAGTAATTAATTTTACTGCTCTTATACTCGCATCTGACATCAAGGATGGCGCATCTATTCAAACACTTAGAAATTTACTTAATCAATGAAGCATGAATTAAATTTTACCATTGCTAAACAAGTATCGTGCGATAGTATTCTATTATTCGACACTTCTAAGTATTTGTCAGTAGAACCTACTAATCCAATACTTTACATTACAGTACCTAATAGTTCTGTAGAAGTGGATATGCCTTTTAATTTAAGTCAAGCTACTAATATAACTAGTTCACATGTAGTACTAATGTCAGGTGTATACAAATTTAGATTAAGCGTCTGCCCCAATGCGACCCTGTATATTGAGAAGAGTTACTTACGTATATGTGATGAACTCGCCATTATAAGAGATTTAGTATGTGAAGGTAAAGACGTTGTAGAAGTTAAAATGATGTTAGAAGTTGCTCAAGACCTAGTATGGTGTGATCAAATTTCTAAAGGAATAGAACTATACAATCTAACTGTTAACAAATTAAAAAGCTTACAAGGATGTATGACTTGCTAATACTATACAAAGGATTTATTCAAAAAAATTACGGTTTAAAGCAAACTGTGGATATCAAAAAACAATATGTCAAATACCTCTGTAACAAATCCAGTTGATGCTAGTCAAGTGATTAACGTCAATGTAAACTGGGGAAACATAACGGCTCCTACTTGCCCTAATCTAAACAATAGTTTACAAACTATACTAGATACGGTTAATGGGGATTTAGATACTCAGTACACCTTAAACTGTTTAACTCCCGTAACTAATAGTACTCCAGATGTTTTACAATCTCTTATTGACTATACCTGTGGACTAACACTCACCACAACAACTACTGTCGAACAAGGTCCGCTAACTTTAGATTTATCTCTTCAGGATACTTTCGATTGTACAGCTAATTCCGCTGTAGTCGTTCTTGCTGCTGGAGCAACTGAAACTTTACAAGAACAAATTCAAGCACTTACTTCAAGGGTGGTGACATTATCAGAAATGCTTAAAACTAAGTGTACTGAAGTTACTGACCTAACGGCTGAAGTAGATGCATTAAAAATCACTGTGACAGGTTGCTGTCCTTAATAAACTATCATGGCTTGTACTTCTTGTACTTCTGGTTGTAGCTCTTGTACAACTGTAACATACGTAGATCCTTGTACTACAACTACTGCATGTACAGGTTGCGAGGAATATTACCCTGTCGAATGTATACTAAATCCTGACGGTACCAATGGTTCTACAGGAATTACTCTCCCACCACTTACTACAGCTGAAATAACAGCTCTAGGCACGCCTTCCGCAGGTACTACTGTTTACAATACAACTCTTTTAACTATATGCTTTTACAATGGTACAACTTGGCAAAAAGTAACTAATACAGCTATGTAATCTCTGGTTTTTTGCTTATCTTATAATAAGTAAGAATATTACTTGTAATAATTTTTTTTATTATGAATAGACCAGACAAGAATAGGACTTATTTACCAGATTTAGATTCCTTTGTGAGCGCAACTTATATGAGTGCTTTATCGAAAGATATTATGCAAGCCATACTTGATGATGGCGCTATATCAACTCCATTTGGTACTTTAATTATAGAAGGGTCTAAGAAATTAGCTCCCTCTGCTAAATTAAGTAAGCTCTATGGTAAACTTGTATATGTAGATAACTCACACTCAGATGGTTACAGATTTACTGTCAAATATAAGCCTAATTGGAACCACTACATAGTAAGTAGATACAATACAAAAAAATACTGTCTCAAGTTTAAACCCTATGATGTTTTTAAAGGTAAAATCTTTAGAACCATCATGGAAGGTCTATGGTTAAATTGGTACAGAGATGACCGTCAGTGAATTTATATATAAAGTTAAAGAACCCTTGAAACTACACAGCGGAGATAATGTTATCTCTAATAGAACTGTGTGGGCACACATACAATCAAGTTTCTTATTACTACTCAGTAGAGATAAGAGAAAAATCTATAAAACAAACTTATTCAAAAAAATAGAAGTACAGTTAGAGAAGGTTAACCTATCTAGTTGTATTCCTTTGGATTGTATGGGTGTTAGATTTAAACTACCTTCCTATATCGAAGATGATAGTGGTATAGTCTACAGAGGATTAACCACCGCGGATTATTCTAAGTCCTTTAGAATAGTAAGCCCTAGAGATTTCCTAATTAAAACTAATATTAAAGGTAATAACCAGCCATACGCTTTTCAGCAAGGAGAATACATCTACTTGTCTGAGAACTATAATTGTATGATACTGGAATATTTACCTGATCCTACTGATAGCTGTAAAGTTTTAGTAGAAGAAGCTCCTATACCTAGTTATATGGAGGATAATGTATGTAGTATGGCTACACAAAAACTTGCTAACGCACTTAGAATTCCGTTTGATCATACTCAAAATAAAAATAGTAATCAATGAAGTATATAAAATCTAACCAATTGATAGATGAAGTAAAGAATACCTTATCATCTTGGTTTAATTCGAATAAGTTAGATGAAAGTATACTGTATAGTAGAATACGTTACTGTTTATCGAAGTTCAGATATGAAACTTATCCTTACAAAACTACTACATTAGTTGTAGAGAATTATAAAGCTACTTTACCAGAGGATTTAATAAACCTTAATCTAGCTTTATTATGTTATCAAGAAGAAGCTCAGAATCCTTTAGAAAGATATGAAGATATTGTAAATACTAGAGATTGGGTAGAAGCTATTGATTGGGGTAATACACATGTAAATGATGTGATGGATTTACACAAGGATGGCAAAGATACAATAGAAAAAATTGTAGTAAGCTATAACGATTTCCCTGCCTTAATTTACAATAGATTTTCGCCTTTAACTTTATCTCAAAAATCAGATAGTTGTACTAAAACTTGTTTAAATAGTCAAGGAAGTACACAGTCCGGAGCAATGGTAAGAAACGGTGAACTCCATACTAATCAAGAAACAGGGCTAGTTTATATAGAGTATTACTCAGAATTAGAAGATGATGGTGTTTATTTGATACCTGACCACCCAAGAGTAACTGAATGGATTAAATCTGATATGATTTATGAATGCTTTAAGTACTTATATTTAAATGGCGAAACTGATATTTTACAAAGGATGCAGTTAACTAAACAAGAAACCAATATAATGTTTCATGATGCTATGGGTTTAATTAAAACTAGTGAAGTACATGAATACTATGCTTTAACCGATAGATTACAAGCACGCTACACAAGAGCAGCTAATAATATTTATAACGAAAAATTATACCCTACAAGATATGGACAGGATTACCACAACAAACGTCGTTAGTCACGATACATCTGCTGAACTAGGCGAAGGTGTACTTAACTATATGTTAAACGGAGATATTCAAGGACAGAATACTTCTGAAGGTAATTACTATGCCCAAAATGTTCTAGGAAATATTTCTTGTCTAGACATAGTACCTTTAGGAGTAATTAGATTAGATAAGGAACAATACATCTTATTCCATGATAATACTATTACTTTATTCGATGCTAAAAATTGTGTTAAAACAGAAGTAGCTAAAGGAGATTGTTTAGACTTTAAGAACCCAATTAACGGAGTTTACAAGTACTACCAAGGGAAGAGGTATATTTACTGGGTGGAAGAAGGAAAACCTTGGAGGTTTCTGAACATAGATGATTGCGAACCAAAGGTTAAAACTAGTACTTGCTCTGATTGCTTAGAAGTATATGGTACAGATTTGGATTGTGACTATATGTTATTCAATCAGAAATTTAATGTTCCTTGCGTAGAGTTAGAAGAATTACAAGGTAATTTACCTAACGGAGTCTACCAAGTAGCTATCGCTTATACTATTGATGGTTCGCGAGTAACTGACTACTATACTTTTCCTAATGTTATTAAACTTTTCTCTCATGACTTTACTCATGGAATTAATGTAAAACTAGGAGATTGTATAGATTCTAAATTAGACCAATTCGAATTGGTACTAATAACACAACGAGCTGATAGGAGCGTCTCTGCGCAACGTATAGGATTTTTTGATACATCACAACGTTCAGTCTTTATAGATACGTTAGACGAGAGCTTTTACGTCCCTATAGACGTATCTGTATTACTTTCTTCTAAAGTATATTATGAAGAAGGAGCTGATATGGCAGTTAATGGCGAATCGTTAGTAGTATCAGGTATAAAAGTTAAAGAAGATTTTGACTATAGATTAGACGCTCAAAGTATTATAGGCGAATGGGTGAGTATAGCTACTCCAAAAGTAGAAGCCCATAAATACCAATCTTTAATGAGAGATGAGGTATACGCATTCGATATTGCATTCATCCACCCGGATGGTCAAATAAGTCATAAAACACATTTACCTAATTTAAATCCAGGTACTACTTACCAAGGATTAAATGCTACAGATACAGCTCCGACTAGTGACGATTTCTTTGAAGAAGTTGCAGGTACATGTTTTGAAGATAATAGAAGAGTATTTGAAGTATACAATACCGCTACAGTAACTACAGCTAATGTAGTAGATTGTACAACTTGTGGTGCTGTGGAGCAAGCTTCAGGGTCGTTTGGTTATTGGGAATCGAATCTCAACTATCCAGATGATTATCCTACATTAGGTTGTACTCCTATCAAGTACCATAAAATGCCGTCCCATGATATTACACATATCCATGATGGAGATTGTGCTAATATTTTAACAGTTAGATTTAGTAATATCCCTAAACCAAAGGATTGTGATGGTAACGATATTCCTGTTACTGGTTACATAATCTACGTATCAGATAGAAGGAACCATAAATCGGTATTACACAAAGGATTGATTTACAATACTAGAAACTATACAGAATCTTGTGAAACTATAGAATATCCTAACTACCCGTTTAATGACCTTAACTCTGATGTATTTTTACTAGATGAGAAGAGGAGACAATCTGCCGGTAATGGTAACCAACTAAATGATTTCAATTACGATAAATACACTTACCACTCACCAGATGTTCACTTTATCAAAGGAAGTCGAGGAAGTGAACTAAAGGTATATACTGAACAAATAGGTAAAATAAGAGGTGAATACCACTACACCAAGGATTACCCTATGTACCAGAAACTATCTCAGTTAGGTACAATAATCGCTCAAAGTGTAGGAGTACTTGAAACTTTTAAATCTCTTTACGGAGATAAGGAACAAGAAACTATAGTAGAGAGGACATTAACGAGGCTTAAAGAAAGAGTTACCAATGTAACTAATTTCCCTGTAGCTAGTTATGACCAAAATGCTATTGGCGGAGGAGGAGGTACTTTTAACTTAGTATTCGCGCCTCCAGGAGGTACTTTAATAGGTAACTTTAATCCTAATAGTGGAGGAGCAGGTAATACTACTATCCTGCAAGAGGACTACACAACTACAGTAGATGGTGATACAGAATGTACTGCTTTAAATAGATATATTTATACTGGAGGGTTACTACAAGATTTTGGGTTAGTAAATGCTTTGATACCTACGTTAGATGGTCAATGTAAAGTTAGATTAAATACAACTGCTCCAGAAGGTACTGGGGTAAGGTGGGATTTTAATGGTAACACTTACACAGGAATCACTGATGATGGAGGTAACGTTACTTTCTTTGTAACTAATGATTGTGAATCTATTTCAAATATTGCTGTAGGTGGACTTATATTACCGGCTGTATTGGATGTATATTTCACACCTGAATGTAATTTCGATGGAGATGAAAAAGTAACAGTTACTACTAAGACTAAGAATAAAGAGAATAAGATTCAATTATTAGACGATATGCCTTTCTTCGAAAGAGTACCAGTTCTAATGTTCTATTACTCAGAAGGTATCTTAGCTGCTCAGAGATTATTACAGTCAATTATAAAGCCTAAACAGTATGCTATAGAGTACACTGCCTTGGCGGATTATGACGAATATATTCCAGTAACTACTATTGGCGAACAAAGAAGACGAATTACCAAGCAAAGGTATATCGAACCTATCAAACAATTGATAGACAGTGAAAGATTTCAAGCTTGGAATAACTCAGAATACATTCAATTAGATAACGTATTACCTGCTCCTACTACTACAGATTTTTCTAGAGTACTACATAGTGATGCAGGGTGTGATACTACAGATTGTCCGGACATCAGCTCTTTTGGGTTTGGTACTAATGTAGACGGTAACTTAGTTCAAGCAAGTTCTTATTACGTAGGGTTTAAACGTTATAATCCAAATCAATACGGAGAATTAGATGACTATGTATCTAGGCAAGCTTCTTGTGTACAAACTAACTTTACTCAATCAGATACTATTTTTGCTGGAGATATTCATATTTCTAAATTCCAAGTGGAAAGAAAAATGAAGTTCTTTGATAAACTACCAACTGGTTTAGGAGATAACACAGATTTCTCTTTATCAGAATACTTCTCGTTAGCTTATCCTAGATTTTGGATGGATGTAGTTAAGGACAGTGCAATTGAAGATGCAATAGAAAATCTTATACCAGGTGGTAATCGACTAATAGAACAAAACTTAGAAGCTATAAAAGCATTGGGCGAGTGTATGTCAGCATTTGAACAAACTTTACACAATATAGGACCTAATCTAGGTGTAGCCGGAGTAGCAGCTGAGATACTTGCTTTCATTACAGATATTGTAAATGGAGGAAATTTAACTAATCCTTTTAAACAGGATGGCTTATTCTATACACATGTTACAGGTGTAGCAGATTTTTGGACTGAATCTGAGTTTATAGGTGACTATAGATTAGAGAAAAAACACTATCCGTACAGAGATTTAGTAGATTTAGAGAAGTCAAATGAGTTATTTGAATATAATTTACAGTATCTTTGGGACGGAGTATCTAAAAATCCAACTACTTTAGACCCAGACTGTTGTAAAAATGATTATGAGAATACTTTAGTTTACTCAGTTAGGAACGACCAAGATAGTAAAATGGATAATTGGTTAAAGTTTTTACCAAACAATTTCCAGAGACTTCCTAATAATACAGGGCAGTTTACAGGTATGGTGGAAATAGATGACTATAACTTATTCTTAGCCTTCGAAGATGGAGTATATGTAACTCAACAAGATGAAGGGCTTATAACAGATAGCGGTAATACAGTATTCTTAGGTACTTCTAATGGTTTTCAGAGAAGATTAAAAAGACTATCTACAGATTCTACAGGTTATACTGGATGTATAGACAAAGACTCTATAGTATCAACTAGATATGGAGTATTCTGGTTCGATAGGAAACGTAAGAAGTTCTTTCAGTATGGTCAACAAGTTAACGATATGACCGGAGATTGGCAATCCTACTTTAATGAACATTTAGATGAGCCTATCCAAGGAGTTTATGATAATTATTCTGATAGATTGTATTATTCTACTTCTAAATGGACAATTTCTTTTAACCCTAAACAAGGTAAATTTGTAGGATTCCATAGTTTTTTACCGTCCAGTTACATACAGATGTCTAATAATTTCCTTACTATCAAGGATGGCATATGGAAACATAACTCTGGTGATTATCAGACTTACTATAATGACTTTTATCCGTTTGAAGTTAGTCTACAGACTAATGAGAAGTTTAATGTCAATACGTTACAATCTTTAAAGTTCTATTCAGAATACTTCAGAGAAAGTGGGTACAACAATAAAATTTGGTTGAATAAGTTTTTCGATAAGCTAATGATACACAACAATCAAGGTTCGACAGGTATAATGGATTTACACATAAAAGATCCAAATAAACCTACCTTAGATGGTGTGCCAGTTAGTAAGATGAATGGTTGGAGGTATCAGATTAATAAGTTTAAAGAAGCTAATTTAGCACAGCCTTATGTAAGATGGGATGGAATGAATTACTCTGTAGGACAAGTGATTAATGGTAATAAGGAGTTTGGTACAATCCAAGGTAATTACTACAACATTCATTTGATAGCAGACAATCCTACTTACTCAGATACTAAAATTAAATTAAAACTCTCAATAGAACAGTACGATGCAATTATACAATAAAATACAAGAAAACAAATATGGTATGGAGTATGATATGTTAGCGGCTAATTTCTTAATGAATTCCACTGCGAGCCTGTTAGACGGGCGAACTAATAGAAAAGAAGAAGAAAGACTTCGTAAACAATCTAATCTAGACCAATTTATAGAAACACCTTATGATAGGTATGCTTATGAGTCTTATTCGAACTCTCCTTATATGAAGGATGGTGGTATGATTGGTAGTATGCGTCACAAAAAGAAAGGTATCTTCAATCAGGATTTATACCAAGAGAGTCGAAGTGTCGCACCTAAACATAAACCTAATCTAGGTCTGAATGATTTCATGGGAATGACTCCTCAACAAGCTATGGTATTTAAGGATGGGGGTTTATATACTAGAGATAGAGAGGCTTATATTAATAGTTCTAATGTAACAATGAGAGGGATTAATAGTCCTGTATTAGGTTTTCCAGATATAGGTGACCCAGTTTTAATGATGCCAGGTAAAGAATACAATTTCCCTAATGCTAGAGGTGTTCGTGAGCATAAGTTTCAAGAAGGAGGATTCTGGCAAGGTAATCAAGAAGAAGAAGTTTACGATACTACAAGCAAGAATAAAGAAATGCTTAAATCTGCTAGAACTCGTAGACCATTACCTCAACCTATAAAAACTCCTAGAAATATAGCAGACTTAAAACCTATCAGAGGTACTAAAGGTAAAAGAAATAGTGGAGGTACTACTATTAAAGAAGGTTTAGTTAAAAGAGGATTTAGTAATGATGAAGCTGCTGCAATTACAGGAAACATTTACGCAGAAAGCGCGTTTAATTCTAAAGCAGTTAATCCTAGCTCTAAAGCTTTTGGACTTATGCAGTGGTTAGGTGATAGGAAACGAAAACTTCATAGTAAGTACGGAGATAATCCTACTACTGAGAATCAATTAGATTACATCGCTTGGGAATTACAAGGAGGTAACAAATATGAGAGTAATCAATTTGCTAAAGCAATGAGAGGTAAAACTTTAGAGGAAAAAACTTATGGATTTGCTAAACATGTTGAAAGACCTTCGCCAAGAGAAATAGAACAATCAATACAAAAAAGACAAAATTATGCAGCAACATACCAGTAAAAAAGAATTATTGAACGCTTACTTAGGTACATTACCTTCAGACCAACAGGATACATTTATGAGTAATTTCATAACTCTTAATGAAGAGAATAAAGGTTATTTATTACAGACTATTCGTAGTATGACTCCTGGGCATAGAGAAGTGCACCAAGAAGGCGGCTTACATTTCACAGGAGGTGGGTATAGTAATGTACCTAAGAGTACAGAAGAAGATTTAGATAGGTACTTAGCTACTTTAGATAAAGAACCTAAAAGCATTCAAATTGATAAATTTAGAAAATACTTACAAATATGAAATTTAAAGATTATCCTTTTCTAAATTTCCCTGATGCTATAGCTAATGTAGAAGTAGAGAAAGATGAGACAGTAATGTTACCTAACGGCACTGTTTACAATATAAAAGGAAAGAAGCATAAAGATGGTGGAGAGAAAGTGTTCCTACCGGATGGTACTAAAGTATTCTCAGAACATTTAAAACTTCCAGAGGATATTGCTACTAAACTAGTAGGTAGAAAGACTAAA
The DNA here is from genome assembly GCA_937138345.1 of uncultured archaeon. Lineage (GTDB taxonomy): Archaea > Nanobdellota > Nanobdellia > Woesearchaeales > UBA583 > UBA583. The sequence goes on from CAKZOW010000117.1 coordinate 81,327, forward strand.
AAATCTTCACCTGCCCAATTATCTAAGAAATTCAATACTTTGAAATACAAAGAGATGATGGAGGATAATACAGGTAAGTGGGATAGATTAGCTGTACAAACTGCTGAGATGATGTTTAACAAGAATATCGCTCACCAAAATGCTATATTCGAGACTCAAGAAGATTCTAAGAATAAGAAACAAACTGATATTTTTAAGTATGGAGGCGTGTATAAGTCTAAGACTAAATACCAGAATGGGGGACAGTATCCTTATAAACTAAATCCTAGTGTTAACGAAGAAGATAATTTAGTTACATTTGACTTTGGTAACCAAAATACAGGATTACAACCTCGTTCAGAGAATCCAGACTTATTTGGTAAACAAAGTCAATATAATCCTGCTCACGTAGTTTGGCAGAAATACTACTATGGTGAAGACACTAATGCTATTAATTTTCAACAAAGACATGGCGAGGCTTATAAACACTTTACTGGTCAAGATTACAGGTATGATAACAAAACTCGTACAGATGGGAAATATGGAAACGTTACTGCCCACGCTCCTTTATTTAGTACTACTATGCAAGGTACAAAAGAAGGTAAAGTAACTCTTCAACAATACTTAGACAATCCTAGTATAGGCGACAGTTACGGTGTAGATTTGAGTAAAGCTTTTGATAAAAAGAGTAAAGACCCTTTCTATGAGGTGAATATCTTTGCTGAACCAAAAGCTACTATCGAACCTTTTGATTTTAACGTAACTTCTTTACAGGGAAAACCTATAAAACCTTTAGCTACGCCAGAATTAAATCTACCTGACTTATTACCTAATCCTCCAGCATCTAATGTACCAGAGAGAAAAGGTCCTACTCAAGAGGATATGTTATATGGTGTTCAACAAGGAATGTTATTAACTGGATTGGCTAGTTTAGGAAAAGAGAATCCGTATTTTAACCGTACAGAACTCAAACCTATTTATAAACGATTCGACCCTATTAATAACCTTGCACAGGAAAGAGCATTTAATTTAATGCGAGAAAATATCGAAAGTTCTAATTTACCTGAACAAGTTAAACAAGCTCAATTACAGAATATGGGAGCTAAGTTAATGGAAAGTACAGGTCAAGTAGATTTACAGAACTATCAAGGTAAACTACAATTAGATAACGATAATAGACAGATTCTACAGAATACTCTTAACCAGAATGTACAGAACCGAGAACTAGGTAATAGACAGTATGCTATGGACAAAGCTAGAGTAGATGAATTATATAACCGTCAAAAGATGGGTTATATAAATAATATGTTAGATTTGTGGAGAGGTAGAGTAGAGGAACAAAGTAATGTAAACCTATTAAACCAGATGTCTCGTAATTACAATATAGTAAATGGTAAAGGAACTTTTGATGCTGGAAAAGGTACAAATATTGATCCTAATACGATAAGAAACAGTTACCAATGAAAATAAGTGCATACCAACAAGACGTTGTAACTCCTATGTTTCAGAACGCTAAGTTAAATATTAACCTAGCGTCTCGTGTACTATTAGGTAAACAGCAACAATTTGACGCAGCTTATCAGTCAATGCAAAATTTGAAGAAAGATTCTTTGAATATTAAATTTCTGAATAAGCAGTCTCGGGCAAAGATATATGGTTATAACGCTCAGATTTCCGCGGATTTTCCAGATATTTCTAGTGGGAATTTTGATTTGTCTAGTTCTAATGTAACTGAAAAATACATGAAGAACTTTAGAGCAATCGCTAATGACACAGAGTTAATCAAGAACTATAAGAAAGATAGAGAAGTACAAGGGTCGCTACAAGCACTAGCTAAAATGAAGGCAGAGAAAGATCCTATGAAAGCAGGTTATCATGCTATTAATGAAGCTAATTTCTTAGGTCAAGTACAACGCTACATAGATGCTACAGGTGATTTATCTGGACATAATGTAAGTTACACTCCTTATGTAGATACGGCTAGAGAAATGTCTGCTTTATCTAAGACTATACCAAAGGAAAAAAGTCAAAACTTTCAAACGACTGCTGATGGTGGTATGATTGAGATTACCAAAGAAGGTAAAAGTCCTTCCGCAATAAGAGCAAGTTCTCAAAAGTACCACACAGGCAGAGGAGCAGGTCAGATGAGACAAGAAGCTATCTATAGTTATAACAAGATTAAAGATAACGACGCTGCAAAAACAGAAATACAGAACAATTATAATGATGTTATTGTCTCTCAAATAGCTCAGAATGATAAAATGTTAGACGCTCTGAAGGCTCGTAAACCTAAGACTGATGAAGAACAGTTCCAGATTATGCAGCAAATAGCTAATATCGAACAAGTCAATGGTCAACTAGAGAACAAACAAGAACAATTACTAGACCCTGCTAATTTCAGAGACGATGCTCAGTGGGAAAATTGGATGACTGATTTGTATACACATCAGACTATTGAAAGAGATGTTCAATCCTATGGTCAGCAATCCATATCTTATGAGTATAAAGAAAACCCAGTATATAGGTCTGCTAGAGATTGGGAAGCTACTGTAAATACTAACGCTCCTATAAATACTTTAGAGGATATTGTTTCTCAAGGTACTGTAGCAGGAGGAACTTACGAGTCAACTTCTGAAGGAGTACTACCTTCTGATTCTTATATCAATGGCATATTTGACCATTTAGAAGATACTCAATACAAATCAACTAATCCTTTTGAGTCAGGAGTGACAGGTGAATACGAGATGACACCTTCTGAATCTAAAGAGTACGCTACTATCCAAGGAGAAATAGATGAAGTTAAAAAAGGACGTGAAAAGTTCTCGAAGGAAAAAGTATCTATAGTAGATAATCTTAAAGGTACATACCAGAAGTCTCGTCCTAAGAGTAATAATCCTAAGAGGAAAGACCCTGGATTCACTGCTGCACCATTATTAGACCAAATAAATAAAGGTCTTTCTGATGCTGAAAATGTACTTATGGGAGCTAATCAAGTAGAAGGTTATGAGTTAGAATTAAATAATAACGGCACTGAATTAGTTATAGGAAGTATAGAAGGATATACTTTGAAGTCTCTAGAAGCAGCGCGTAAAAATACCTCTATTGACCCTAAATACAAGAAAGAAGTAGAGAAAGAACTAGATAGAAGGTATAAGGCAATTTGGAAGGCGGAAAAAACTCTCAAAGATTATAAGTCTGATTTGAAGACTTATAATGAATCAGAGGACGGTTTTATTAAAAAGAATAAGAAACTGTCTCAAAAGTATATAGATAACTACAATAATAAATTACAGGCTTTAGAAGAAAAAAGAGACGCTATCACCAACATTACTACTTTAAAGGGAGATGATATGCTAGATATAGTAATGAATGTAGATAAATATAGAGATTTTAAAAAGAACGAGTATTTAGCAGATAATGTTTATATTAAGGCAGCTAGAGATATTGTAAAGAGAAACTCTAGTATTACTAAAGAAGAACTGAAAGAGCAAGTTAAAGCTAAAGTAAATGACCAGTCAGGTAAATATTATGGTGAGTTAGTACGTCAGAAAAGAATACAACAATATCATCAGCACTTTTTTAGGAACGTTACTAAACCTGAACACATTAAAGCTATTTTAGCTAATCATAATACAGCTTCTTTTTATACTCCTTTTTATATAGATATGAGAGGTAAGTCTACAGGTAAAGAACAAACGACTGCTAGACAGAATATTAAGACAGATGTTTTGATAGGCTTACGAGCTAATTTAGTTGGAGGAAAAGGTAAAATAGGTAGAGATGAAATACCACCAGATGCTATATCTACTTATAGGGTTTATAAAGGCTATACGGAAATAACGATAGATGTTACTAAAATGCCTGGCTATGATAAAGATAAAGATTATAGTAAGTCTTACAGTATAAATGGAGATAAATTTAAACTGGATTCTAAGAATAACACGATTAAATTTTACGACGCTTCTTTAGATAAGGATTTATCTCAAGACTTTATGTTAGGAATACCTACTATGGTAGATGTAGAATATGCAGATTATGTAGGTTTAAAAGGTAGAAAATTCATTCTTCAAACAGAAGATAACGAACACTATGATATTGTTTTAATAGAAAATGGTAAAGAGGTGATGAGAGCAGAAGATAAGAAAATTACAGCGGACGCTATTATCCAAGCCGGAGATAGATGGGCTAAAGGAGGAAGTTTAAGTATACAATAATGGAAGAACAACAACAGTATAGGAATAAAGAGATACTTGATGATGACTATAAGTTCACAGAAAGAGCTAATAGTTTAGAAGCACAGTTGGATCAATCTATTGCTAAAAATGCAATGTATATCCCTGCTTTCAAGACTTCTCAAGCTATGGCGAAGCGTTATAACAATCCTAATATTGCATTCAATCCGAATGTTAATATGGAGGAGATTTATGCAAAGAGCGACCCGTTTACATTAGGAGATGCTTTATCTAAAACTAAAAGATTGTTTACAGAACAAGTAGGACAATCTTGGATGTCTTTAGTAGATGGGGCTTTTACAGCTGTAAATACTGGTGATGTATCTAAGTTATGGGATAACGAAACTAATTCTAATGTGGCTGATGCGATGGCTGCTGTAGAAGAACTATTTCCGCAATATCAAACACAAGACCAACAGGATAATCCAGGTGCTTTAAGAAACTGGGGTAATACTTTTAAAACTTTCTTACCGTCTTCTGCTTCTGCCGGAGCTATGATGGCTGATGCAGTATTAACAGAGTTAGTATTTATAGGTGTAGGTGCTGCAACTGGGTATGGTGTAGGAGCTATTCCAGGAGCCGCTGCCGGACTTGCTAGGATAGCTGCTAGAGCACCTAAATACTTTAAGGATATTAGAACTTTATCGAATGCTATTGCAGATGGTATAACTGCTGTAAGAGCTTGGAAAGCTGGTAGGGCAATTAAAAGTACCTTACCTAGCGGTAAAATGGTAATGTCTGGTTTCATAGCTGCCAATGGAGAGGCAGGGTTACAGGCTAAAATGGCTTCTTCTGAGTTAATGCAATCCGAGGTTAATAAGTATATGGAGCTATACGGAAAACCTCCTGACCAAGCTACATTCGACCAGATAGAAGCCAATGGTAAAGAACTAGAAAAGAAAGTATGGCAAATGAATGTCCCTGTACTTATGACTAGTAATTTAATTCAATTAGGTAATATCTTCAAAGGTACTAAACTTGCTAATGCAGGTATCACTTCATTACAACGTTCTGGAGGTAAATTAGGGTACAATGGTTGGAAAGCAGGTAGAAAATATTTATGGAATTTAGGTAAGTCTTCTTTTTCTGAAGGTTTAGAAGAGTATTACCAAGGAGCTTCAACTTCTGCGGCTCAACAACACTTTTCTATATTTACTAAGGATTCTAAGAGTTATACAGATAGATTCTTTAAAGAGGTTTCTCATAGATGGACTACCCAAGAAGGTCAGATGGAATTCGCTGGCGGAGCCGTTATTGGAGGTATGTTTACAGGAGTAGGCTCGCTTTATGGTACTAGGAATGATTACAACCGTTATAAACAATTAGCTAATGTATCTAACAGTAGTACCCAAGCTCTTTATCAACAGTATGGTCAGAACGAAGCTCTTACAGACCAGATAGTTAAAGATGTAGAAGAGAATAAAATATCTAAAGCAACATTTGGAATTAATAAGAATATCTTCAATCTAGCTAAGATGCACAAGAATAACGATACTTGGGCAAGTATGGATTCTAACTTCGATGATATGAAGAGGATGGAAGTAGCTGAATTCAATGAGGTTTATGATACTAAGTTTACTCAAGCTGAAAAAGACCAAATAGTAGGACAAGTTCAGAAGAAATTCAACATGGCTTTAGAAGCTTCTGCTGTTACGGACAAGTATTTACAATACAATCCCTTGTTACAAGATCCAAGATTTAAAGAACTATCTAGGAAAGTAAAAGGTGTTGAGACACAGAAATCTGATTTACTTTGGGGGAAAATTAAAGATTCTTTTACTGAGATGATTTATAATCAAGAGATGTTTGGGTTAGAAGAAGCTAATGCTGCTTTCACTATCGATAATGACCCAACTATTTCTAATGATATACAAGGATTGCTTAACTTTCAAGACGGAGATATTGATACTTGGTTAAAAACTAAGTTACAGGAAGCTGAAGCTATGAGTAAACCAAATGCTACTTTACTTAAAATTAAAGATGCAGGTAGTTACTCTGAGAAACTAGGAATGATTTTAAATGACTACTATAAACTGGATGGCGAAGCAAAGGATAAGGTTAATAACTTACTGACAATCAGAGGGATGCTTAAAACAATCGGAGATACTGTAGAAGGATTTAATGATCCAGAACAATTGTACCAAAATGCTAAAGAGGTTGCTGATTGGATGGAATACTTAGATGTTAATGGTTTGGATACTGTAGGGCAAGAAGATCAACATGCTCCTACTGAACCTATAGAAACTCCTGTGGAAGAAGAGTCAGAACCAGAACAGAAGAGTTACAACGATGTAAGAGATGATATCGACAATGCTTCTGAAATAGGATTGGATAATATTAGTGTTGACCATTTACCTTCCAAACAGAAGAAGGCTGCTAAAGAAGCTATTCAAACTAAGAAGGATAATATCAGAGGTGATAAGATTAAAGCTGAATATAACGCTAAACCTAAAACTAAAGAGAACTTAGATAAGTTAATAGCAGAAGATGAATTTCCAGGAAAAACAGTTGAAGTAGAAGCTTTTAAACAAAAAGTACTTAGCAAGACTGTAGATAAGGTACTAGCTAAAATAGCTAAAGCTAAACTAGAAGATTTAGATATTGTACTAGAGTTTGGTCCTCATAATAGAAGAGTAAAAAAAGCTATACAAGCTCGAAAGAATAAACTAGCTTCTGGACAAACACAAGTAGAACAAGTTCAAGTGAATAGAAAAACAAACATAGAAAAGATTACAATGGCTGAACAAGAAGCCGCTTATCAGAAAGGTCAGTCAATGACTCCTGAAGAAGCTCTTGCAGACTTAATGAGAATCCATAAAGAAAATTGCTAATGTCAAAGATAACATGTACACTAAGTAAATCAGCACAGTTAGGTTTCTTGTCTTACTTGTCGGCTAAATTAAAGGATGTAAAACACTTACAACAACAGGAAGCTATTAGAGAAATAATGAAACCTTTCGATAATTACGATGAAGGAGATAAGTTCCAGTATTATTCAATACTACACGTTAACTTATCTGCTGTAACTGGCTTCTATACTAGAGAAAATTTAGGAGAAGTTCAATTGTTTAATAACAATAAACTAGATCCTACTTCTTTAACTAATATCGCTGCAAGTATTTACAGTAAAAAAACTCCTGAAGCTATTCATGACGCTATTGAAGCTTTGTATAAGACTCCTGTAGTTGAGGAAAATGTAGGCGACCCTGTTATTAGTGGAGAATTTAATACAGTGAATTTTGAAGAAAAAAGATTAGATCTTAGAAGTCGTAAGTCTAGTAAAGAAGAAAGATTTGAGTTTATTAAAAAACTACCTGATGGTACTATAATTAAAGATCCTGAAGATGATTCTATCTATACTATAGTAGAAAATAAACCATTAAAGGATGGTAGAGAGAGTATTACTTTAACTACTTACCTAATAAAAGAAGAAGGTACGGAAAGAATAGATACTAAAATTTACAATAGAACTAGGAGAGGAGACCTTATTAAAGTGGCTTTCCCTTCAATACTACAAGAAGATAATCTAATCTATGAAACTAATGCTGAAGTGGGTAAAACTTTTTCTACGAGTACTATCAAGGATGGTAAAAAAGATGTAGTAAAGAGTAACGATGTATTTAATGAGTCTAAACCTCTAGGTTGGTCAGAAACCTACGAAGCTCGTAAGCAACAACATATTAAAGATATTGAAACTAAATTAGGTATCAGAGATACTAAAGGTAGAAAAGAATACAAAGATACTGTAGAAGCTAAAAAAGTTGCAGAGACATTAGCTAAAAAGAATCCTAAATATACATTTATTACAAAGGGTAAAACTATTGTAGCAGATGTTAAAAAGGTAGATAATAAAGCAGAGATAGGTAAATGGGTTAAACCTGGTGAAGGTACTAAGGAAGTCATGAAAAGAATAGGAGAATCTAAACACAGATTTGCTCCTTTGGCTAGACGATTATTACCTTTTATTAAAACTTCTGTACCTATAAATGTAGTAGACGCTGTGTTTTTAGGTAGGTTTGATAAAGATAAAATATTCATATCTCACTCTGCTGCTAGGACTAAAAAAGGAGATGTTGTTACCACCCTTATACATGAAACACTTCATAGTATCACCAATGATATATTAAAAGGAAATAGTAAAGAAGCTAGAGACTTTAAAAAGATTTATGATAATGTACTTAAACACAAAGACAAATTCTCTAATGATTACCCTTTAAAGAATATTAGAGAGTTTATGACTGGTATTTTTACAGATGAAACCTTTATGGAGGAGTTGTCTAAGATACCTAGCACCAAGTCTACTAATGCCTGGAAAGATATTAAGAACTGGTTAGAGAAAGTATTTGGAATTAAAGGTAGTTCTTTATTAGCAGAAGCTATTGAAAGTGGTACTGGAGTTATCGCCTATAAACCTGAAAACGGGTCTACAATTGCTACAGGTTTAGGAGACTTTGGTGAAGCGATGGGTAATGCTATAAAAGGTAGTGTTGAAAAAGCTGTAGTAAGAGATGTTAAGAAGCATGGTGAAGCAGAGCGAAGAAAGAGAAATCCTAAAGAAACAGATGCTCAGTGGGCTAAAGCTCAGAAAATTATGGAAGCCTTAGCTAATAAAACAGATTTAAGATATGTTAACCTAACCAACGAACATTGGATAACTAATAAGTCTGGTGTAGAGGTATTAAATTCTTTAAAGAGTAGTACTGAGATAAAAGCGTTCTTATCGAACAGTCCTGATAGTATGGCTTTCTTCTACGATTGGTTTAAACAACACGATAAGTTAAAAGATAAAGAAGCTGACTTAGCAGGATTTATAGGTAAACCTAAAAGTGAAGAGTTTATAATCAGAGTACATCCTAATACTCCTGTAGAGATCAGAAAACTGTTTGGTAATATAGCTAAGGTTGTAGTAAAAGGAGAAGAGGTTTTAAGTACTACAGCACCAGAAGGTCAGATATATCTAATAAAAGGGAAGAGTGGTAACTATTTAATAAAGAGCCTTAAAAAAGACGGGAAAACTTATAAAGCTCTAAAAGTAATTGAAGGAGATAAAACTACTTATAAGACGGTTAGAATTAAGAACCTAGGTAATCCTGAACTTATTCCTATTACAAGTCAAATGAATTCCGTATCTTTGAAAGCGATAGGCGTAACTCAGGTAGAAATCCCTACAGGGAAACTAAAAAACATAGACATATTTCTAAACGAGCGTCCATTTGAAAACGGCTCGCTCTACAGAAAGTTAGAAAGTTCGGGTATAATAAACATTAAATGTTAAAGACTAGAAACTGGTTTCCAGAACATACGGAAATCTATACAACCCAAGGATGGGTAAATATTAGTATAATAGAGAAAAAAGACTTTTCATTAGTAGGATACGAAAGTGAAGAGATTGTTGAATGTAAATTAAAAGAATTTAATAAACATTCCTTTGAAGGTCCTATCCTTAGTTATAAAGCAAAAGATATATTTTTAGAAGGTCTGTATATAGAGAACTACATAACTAGATACAGAGCCACATTAGACCTACCTAAAATAAGGTACTCACATTACAACGGTTATCTGTATAATATAGTCACAACTACAGGAAATTTTATTATCAGAAGCCTGAAAGGAAAACATAACAATAACGATTATAATATAGTAAAATGCCAAATAAGTGTAAAATAGAGGTTACTCACCCTTTACTTAAACAAGTAATTACTGGAGCAGATACAGTTGAAGAAATACTAACAGCTTTAAATACTACAGATAAGTTCTTAACTAGAGCTGGAAGGTCTATTAGTAGTAAAGACTTTGAGTTCCTAGTAACAGAAGAACAAGATATTGTAGTCAATATTGGAGGAATAGATGTACCTTTAGTAGAGTTCCAAGAATTCACAGATAAACCTATTCCAGTAATTATTCCTCAGATAATTATTCCAGAGGAAATCAAACACATTGATTCTGATACTACATTAAAGGAAGATAACTTTTCTGCTATTAAATGGGAATCAGGACTTGCTTTAGCTAATAAAGATACCGTAGGTTTTACTAATGAGATTAGTCAAGAACAGCGTTCTACATTCAGAGGACAGTTGATGGAGAAGCTAACTACTCGTCCTAAAGCTAAATTGATTTTAATAAAAGATTCTGATGCTAATTACTCTCAAACAGAAGAAGAAAGAGGTTTCAAAGCTGATGGTCATGTAGCTATAGTTGTAGAAAACTTTGAAGAAGGATTATCTTTAACTGAACTACTAAAGAGAGTTCCTGACTACGCTAAACTCAATGGGAAACCTTTCTTACTCCATACAGAATTCTCTGCTAAGAATAATACTTTTGATGAAACAGGTTTTGGTAAACGTGACCATGAGAAACGCTTAGACATCTATACTGAGAAAACAGGTAAAACTAGAGAACAAGCTAAAGCGCACTTCGATAAAGAGTTTAGAGATTGGAAAAGAGCTGCAACTGAAATAGAAGAAAACTCTTACACCGTCCTTGAGATAAAGTCTATCTCTGAAGGTAATATTGGTAAATACAATAAACACAAAGCTCCTCTATCTCCAGAGATGGTGAATAGAGTAAGCGAAATTGAGATTGTAGACGGACATGTATTTGTAAATTTTGACGAGACTTTACCTACTAAGGAGAAGATTAAAACTAAGGTAAGGGTAATTGGTAGTAAAGTAAGTAACCACGAGAAAGGAGTTCTATTCAAATTACTAGATAGTTATACTACCCAGATTCCAGAAGAGTTTGTAGCTTACTTAGTATTATTGTATGGTAAAAGAGTGTCATTGAAACCTAATAACTTATCATTCAAAAGAAAAGGAGATAAGATTCAAATCAGTTATGACCAAGGAGGTAAAATATTCTCTATAAAAACAGACCAGAACTACAAAGATTTAGAACAAAGAAAAGAAATACTCAAGACCATCCTAGAGAACATTCCAAGAAGTATACCTTTTGATATGGTAATCGCCTCACAGAATGGAGATACTATTGATAGATACTTGTCTGAATTAAAAATCAATGATACAGACTTACGTGTACCAGATGTAGATGATTTAGTAAAAGGTACTACTACTCTACAAGATTATTTACTAGATGCTGTATATCCTGTACAAATGGATACGAATCATTATAAGGTAAACGGTCAGAAGCAATCCAGTTATAAACCAATCAATAGATATGCTTACTATAACATGGATGGTAAAGTACACAAAGACCTTAGTAGAGAACTAGAAACTAAAGTAAATGAGAAGTTCGAAGCTAGTGGTATAGATACTGTTATTCTTACTGAAGGTGAGATGCGAGAAAAAGCTGCTGAATGGAATAAGGAAGATGGTACTAACCATCCTGTTACATATGGGCGGTACAAAAATGGTGTAGTTTATATTACTAAAACAGCACCAAAACACGTAGTATTAGAAGAAAGAATACATGCTCTTACAGTAGCAGCTATTAAAGAAGAAGATTTAAATGAAAAAGCTGAGATAGTACAAGTAGTTAACGAACTTAGAACTCGTGTAGCTAAACTAGAAAACGGGGCTTTAAAAGATAAATGGAATGCGACTATTGGTACTGATGGTAAAGTTACTGTAGAACATGTAGCAGAACTTACTGGTAGAGGTATGTCAGATCCTAATATGGTAGAGTTCTTAAAGAAAAACCAATTAGGAGATTCATTCTATGCTAAGATTAAAAACTGGATAAATGCTTTAATCTCCAAAGTAACAGGTGTAACTTTCTACGATACTATAGAAGGATATACTTATAAGTTAATGGATACTAAGATTGAAGAAGATTTAGATGAAGATATATTTGATCCATTAGGAGGTTTCTTTTCTTATGAACAATTAAATGAACCTCCTGTAAAAGATATTCATGACCAGTTGAACTACCATTTCCTAAATATATTCTTGAAAAAGAAAAAGATAACATTATCTGATTTATTTGAAAAAGATTTACCTAAAGGTATATTCAAAGAGTATAAAGCTCAGTTAAAGTCAAAAGCTAAGACAAAGTTTTTAGTAAAAGATGAAAAAAGTTTTGATAAATGGTCTAAAAAATTCTTTGCTAAGGAAGAAGTAGAAGAAGTTTCTGAAATTGAAAGACTAGAATCAGATGATTTGTCTGAAGTAATTAACGAAACTCACTCGACTAAAAGTTCACAAGAAAGGATTAGCAAGAAGATTAAAGCAATTATAGAAACAATGCCTAAAGTTGATGAGAATGGTAAAGCTGTTCGTTATCCTTCAGGTATTCCTATGGCTGCTAATATCTCTAGTACTCTTTACAAACTTATCAAGAATTATGGAGGTGTAATCGACATCAACGTACTGGCTAAGAATATAGCTAAAGCTGCTTACAAGAAAGATGATAAAAATAGGAATGTAGCCAATCAAGATGATATTTTAATACTAGCACTTGCTTTAGGTATTAAACCGGATGGTAGTTATCAGAAGACTCCTTTGATGTACTCTTTTGTAACAGGTATGCAGTTGTTTGAATTACCTGCTTATAAAGCAGTAGAAAGTGATATAGCTTCTTTTGTATTTAAGGAAAGCGGTACTAACACTAAAGCGCTTAAAAAGGAATGGGATAGTGCTTTTAGAGAGAATAGGTCAGGAAGATTTGATAAAGACTTTAATCCTACAGAAGAATATGTAGCAGCAATTAGACAAGCTGTAGATAACAAAGATAGATATACTCTATTCGAGTTACTTAACATCGAAACAGACGCTAATACTACACTTAACTGGCAGTTTATAGAGTCTAGGATATTTGGGTATAGACCTCGTAATATAGTAGGGTTAAAAGGCTTTGATAAAGCATCTAACAACCCATTAGCTTCTCCTATATCTGATATTTTCAGTTCAGGTGAGAATAAGAACTTACTAAAGGAAGCTGCTGTTTTATCTGGTCATAGAGATACTGTAATGTACTTGAATAGTGCAGGTAAAATGCAGAACAACTATAGTTTACCTAACTCTGTCATCATGATGAATAGTATTTTCCAAACCTATACCAGCCTATTAGCTAAGGATGGTGAAGTCGCCGGACATGAGGAGTTGTTGTATGGTATGCTTAGGAATTTTAATTCTCCTAAGTTTAAGGCTACTGATTTGTATAAGATGTTAACGCATCCTAATCCAGCAAGAAGGTATAAGATTGAGATTATTAACGTGGATGGCTATACTGATTCAAGAAAAGGTGAAGACATAAAAGATACTACTTCTAAGTTACAGAATTTCAGTTGGTTACGTCAACAACACTTAAACTGGAAAGAAGGATTTGTAGAGTTTATGCGTACTGGAACAGGTAGTTCTGCTTGGGGTTACAGAGTAGTAAGTCCTAAAGGTAAAGCTCATAAATGGGTCACAAATGTTAAAGAAGCTCAGACTATATTTGGTAACTTTCTACTAGGAGAATTAGCTCAGTGGCAAAAAGTAAAAGATAAGACCAACTACAAATACGACCCGTTTACAATAAGCGCTTATTTAAGCGAAGACTTAAAAACGAAGTTAAAAGAAATGGAATTCGATGGTACTCTTGGAGAGTATACAGACGAAGTTTTAGCAGAATTGAATGAAGCTTTATCAGGTGTATTTAGAGATACAGAACAACTCTATGCAGATTACGGGATAACTGATTTAGAAAAAGTAGGAATGTTTGGTGTTAATTACAAGATACACCAGATATACTCTACTATGATGTTCTATGGTGATTTAAACTGGTTTGGTAAAAAATTCTTTAAGCGTTCGCCACTAGCTGTTTCTACTGGTACAGGTAATACAGTTACAGAAGGATTATATGAAACGATTACACATGATTTAAAATCTGTATTTACACCTAATACTAAAGGCTCGCTTACAGCTAAAGTATTAGCAGTAAAAGATATTAAAGCAGATTATAGTCCTAAAAAGTTAAAAGAATTCAAATCTAATGTAGCTAGTTCTGTTGAGAGTTATTTTAAAAACTCTAATATACCTGATCACTTGAAGAAAGATTTTAAAGATGCTTTAATGGAATCTTTGAACTCTTATAACGATATCGAAGTAGCAGATGGTCAGTCTTGGGTATCTTTAGATTTAGCTAAATCTATGTTAGTTACTATAGACAAATGGGAGACTAATGGTTTACAAAAGATGTATGACTATGAGGTAGCTTTCCTTAAAATGTGGAAACAAGCTCCTGAGAATCTTAAAGAGAGATACCGTGGTAATAATGATATTAATCTAGAATCAGCTTTAGCTAAGTTAAAACTAACTGAATCTGATATTAAGTTACTATTGAATAAACCTAAAGGAAACTGGACTTCTATGAAGTGGCAGTACTTCGGACCTATCAAGTCAAACGCTGATGTAGAGGCTTACAATCCATTAGTGTCACTTAAAACATCATTTGCTCCTATTATACCATCTGCTGTTGTAGGTACTAATGCAGAGCAGTTTATCGGACTTATGTACAAGGATGGTCATGATATCATTACGATTAAGTCTGCAATGAAAACAGGTATCGCAGAACATGGTGCTGCATCTTTAGCTCCATTCTATACAAAGGATGGTATACAACAATTGTCTAATGAAGCTGACAGAGCTTATGAAATATACCTACCATACTTAAAAGAACAGTTAGAAACTAACACGAAAGTAAAGAAGGTGAATCTACTGGCGTCCCAGTTTAGAAAGTTACTTTATGCAGATACTTTAGTTCCTACTTTCGATGGAGATGCTTTTATAGGAAATCAATGGTTATCTCCAGATGTTGAAAAGTTATTCAATGAGTTCCTAAACATTCAAGAGCAGATAGTAGAAGTCCAAAAGGTTAAACTACTAGAAGAACTTAAACTAGAAAGAATAGGTAAAGAGTATATCATTACTGATAGAACTCACCTAATTAAAACTATAAAAGATGAATTAGAACGCCAAGACAAAGGTGACAAAGGCCTATATGATTTGCTAGAAGCAATTAATAAAGACGATAATAATTTTGATTATTCCGGTGCCACACAAATGTTGGAGAACTTTGTAGGAGGTTTAATTAAGAAGAGATTGTCTAATATCAAGCTTCCAGGTAATGCTCTTATTCTTAAAGCATCTCCGACCACAGAAAAACTAGATTCAGAAGGATTTGGATTGAAATATTACGGTTATGAGAAAGCTGAAGAATTTGAAGGATTTTGGACAAGAAAAGAGGTAGCTAAAGATACAGAAAAAGTTTATCTATTTGGAGATAATACAGCCGATAGAGCAACTAAATATGTTCCTTCAAAAACTCAAGCTGTTATTAGAGGTTTAGATAATGCTATAGGTATAGATACTAAAAAGAATAGAGGTACAGGAAAAGATTCTTATTTCACAGATAAAGATTTTGATGAGTTTAAAGACCAAGTAGATAAAGCTATTCAAACTGCTAAAGATAGTGGTAAAACTATTGTTATACCTAAAGATGGTATTGGTACAGGAAAAGCTATGCTTGCTAAGAAAGCTCCTAAACTTTATAAGTACTTAACAGAAGAGTTAAATAAATTAAAAGAACCTAAAGTAACAAAAGCAGAAGGTAAAATATCTATATCTCAAGGAGAGTTCGGAAACTTACTTAAAAGAAAGGATGTAATAGAAAATGCATTATCAAATAGAGAAGATGATTTACTAAGGTCTTTAAATGAGTTAATGGCTCAAGGAAAGATACCAGAGGATTTGATCACTATATTTGGTTATCGTATTCCTACATCTGGACTTAACTTAATGGATAGTTATATTATCAAAGAATTTTTACCTTATAATGAAGGTTCAGTTATTATTTTACCACCAGAAGCTGTTATTAAAGCAGGTGAGGATTATGATATTGATAAAAAGAACTTCTATTTCCCGTCTATCAGTGCGGATGGTACCAGGTTACCTGTACTTACAGAAAAACAATTTACTAAGAACAAGGAGGAGTTACAAGAACGTGAAGAAGCTCTTAGCGAGCGTTATAAAGAGTTAACTAACTCAGTGTTAGAAGTTGAAGGAGAAGGTCTTACAGGTAAGGAAATAGAGCAATTAAGAGAAGATTTAAGATTTGACAACGAACTAGAAAAACTAGATATAGTTGATGAGTACGCTTTAGTAAAAGAACAGTTAAAAACTTACAAGAATTATTTAGATTACAGGACTAAAACACTTACAAACAAGTTAATTCAAAATGCTGTAGCAGCTACTTTAGTACCAGAAAGGTTCTTTAGTTTAGTTACTCCGGTTAATAATAAACACGTAGAAGATAGTTTAAAAGAATTTGGTCAATCAGTAGAACCTACACCTTGGGAAACTACTAACATTAGTACGTCTGCTTCTAAGAGAGAAGATATGGTACTTAACGGTCAAGCATTGACAGGTTTCGTAGCTACAGATGCAGTAGCCTTACAGGTAGTATTAAAGAAAGGATTACGGGTTAATAAGGACTCTAAACTAGGTAAAACTGTTTACCCATTATTAACAGAAGAAGAAGTTGCCAGAATGGATAGAGGAGATTACTTAGATTTATCTAATCCTCTTATGTTCGATGGTATGCTTAAATCTGATGTATTTAACCAATATACACAAGCTACAATTGATGCAGCTAATTCTCCATTACTTTCTTCAGTAAATATTACTAAGGACACCATACCTGTAATGAGCTGGTTAACTATGGTAGGAATTCCTGTTAAAAGAATTGGGATGTTTCTAACTCAACCTATCCTTAGAGAACGTCAAAGACTACTAGGACAAGGAATGAAGAGTACTGCTGTATATACTAAGCAAGGTAAAGCTTTATTAACTCAAATGGTTAATGAAGGTACATTAAAAAGTACTAAGCAATTCTTTGGAGGTAAAGACCATAACGGTAACGATATTGGTAAGAAGAGTATCAACTGGGCTAAAGTAGGTGCTTATATTAATAGTGAGAGTAGTACAGGTGACGGTAAAACTAAATACCCTACGCTTACCAACAAGTCTGCGGCAATTGAAAAAAAGACTGGACGTAAAATCCATTCGAGTGAAGCTCCATTTGAGCAGTTGTATGTACTATGGTTATTCCATAAACACCAGAATGAAAGTCTAGAATTCCTACAGTTGAAAATGGCTATGGGAGTGGATACCAATCCTGATAGAAACTCGTTGAGTATAGCACTTAGAGAAAAAGCTATTGGAGATATTAACTCTGATAAAAATCCTTTCATTGACAAGACTACTATCAACAAGATTCTTAAAAAATCTGAGGTTTCTCCGTACTATCAACCAGAAATTACAGATGCTGTACTTAAAGCGTTAAATCCTATACGTTCTAACGCTACGTTTGTGAGTAAATTCTTACAAGAGTTTGGTGATAGTCGAATGAAATACATGGGTCGTAATAGACGTGAAAAATTTATCCGTACTGCTACCAATGATTTCTTGGATTTCTTAGTGAAAACTAAAGTCTACATTGACGGTAAACCATTTAATCAACACTACAACTCTATTAGAAAAGATATTTACTCTAGATTTAGAGCCGTAGCTGGACCAACTTTACTTAGATATACATCTGTTAAAAAGGATGGTATGATTGCTTTGAATTACGAAGCTGTTGAAGATGGATTTACAGATACTTTAAAATATGAATTGTCTTTAATTAAAGATAGCGACCCTGTATTATATAGAGATTTACTAGTTGCTTTCCATGCTCAGTATGGTTATAACTTTACTATTGATACTTTACAAACTATTATCCCTAAACTAGATTTCTATAATTTAGTTAAGGAGGACTTAGCAGGTGTAAATGTAGATAATGAGGTTAAATACTTTATAACTGCTTGGAAGAGTGAGAATGAATCCTACATCAAAGGTAAGAAGAATGTAACCACAAAGTTCTTAAAAGTTAAACGAGGAGCTACTTCTAGTACAGTTAGTAGTAATACTAAACTACGTCAACAAGTAAAACAAGGAGCTGTTAATATCGACAAAGGTATTTACTCTAATCCTTTCTTAGGAATGGCTGACTCTAAAGTTGCTAAAGATATGTACAAAGATTGGTTAAATGGAAGTAATAACCCTGTAGCTGCTTATATCGTATCTGATAATAAACTTGTAAACCAAGAGAGAAATTACTTAGGAGAAGTTGAAATAGATGTCGATGGGCAAATACAGGAAGTAACTTTTTTCCAGTATGGTAACGCTCGAATTATAGAACTAGAGAATGGACAATTGGTATCAGAAAAATCTAGTAAAATAATAGCAGATTCTTGGGAACACTTGGAAAACCATGTTCCTTTGACTAGAGAATTAGAAGATGAAGGATTTAAACTAGAAGGAGATTTCAGAACTCTAAACGATATAGAGCCTTCTAGCAGAGAAAAGTTATTAGAAGAGATTAAATCTGGTAAATTAGATAAAACAGAATTTGTTAGTACAAGTACTGATAACCATGCAAGTATACTAATCGACAAAATTAAGGATAGAAATAAGGTAGCAGCTACTTCTCTTAAACAAAATGACGATACCAAGACTTATGTAGTTACAGAAGGTAAAGGAGGTAAAGGAGGTAATAAGTTAGTAATACCTAAGTTCAATAGTATTCAAGATGTAAAAGACTTTGTAGATACTATTCCAGAGGAGGTTGTATTTCCTACTAGAGGATTAGCAGTTACTAAATCTTATCAGAAAGACTTTAACCAATTGGTAAAAGAGAAATTCAATTATACTAACCCTATTGAGTCAGCTTACTCTTTCACTTACAACGGTACTACAGTTCCCACACCTTTTGAGTTGTCTAAAGAACAATCCATAGCATTAGAGGAATTGATAGATCATGTTGAATCTGGTACAGAAGTTGACTGGACTTTGAGTGCAAAAGGAGGATGTTTAGCTAAAGGTACTAAGGTAGTAATGTTCGATGGTACTTTTAAGAATGTTGAAGATGTAGAAGTAGGTGATTTACTTATGGGTCCAGATTCTACTCCTAGAACAGTGCTTGATTTAAGAAGAGGTCGAGAGCAAATGTACTGGGTAAGACAAACTAAAGGAGATGATTACAGAGTCAATGAGAGACATATTTTATCTTTAAAAAAGGTACATCCTGCTACTTATAGTAGGGTTGTTGCAGGTAAAGGTAAAAGAGTTAAAACAAATAAAGTACTTAAACCTAAAAGAACAGAAACTTTAAACATTTCTGTGAAGGATTATCTGAATTACCCTACTAGTAAGAAACATATTATGGGTTATATGACAGGAGTAGAGTTCTCTAAAAAAGAAACTACTATAGATCCTTATTATCTAGGGCTATGGTTGGGAGATGGGTCTACTAAAAATATAAACCAAATATCCAATATTGACAAACCTATATTAGATTATTTATTTAGTAAATGGGAACATTATAAGTTTGACGGTAGGTGTACCTATACTTCTACAGGTAATAAGTACAATGAAGAGTTTAAAAAGTTATACAACTTAACTAATGCTGGTAAATTAAAAGAAAAGTATATACCTACTAGTTACCTTTATAATACAAGGGAAATACGTTTACAATTACTAGCAGGATTAATAGACAGTGATGGTCACTTAGCTAATAAAACTTATGAAATAACTCAAAAACATAAAAAATTAGCGCACCAAATAGCTTATCTATGTAGAAGTTTGGGACTTAGAACATACATACGTCCTAAAAAGGTTAAAATTAGAGAAGGAGATGTTAGGGTTTATTGGAGAATTACCTTCAATGGTACTCCAGATGTTCCTACTAAATTACCTAGGAAACAATGTGATAAATTATCTGTATTCAAAGAACGTAAACATACTAGTGTTAAGTTGGAGAAGGATGTAGTAGATGATTATTACGGGTTCACTTTAGATAAGGATCATTTATTCTTACTAGAGGATTTTACAGTAACTCACAACACCGGAAAAACGTCAATAATCGGTGTCTTAGGACAATACCTTAAAAGTGCAGAGATTCTTTATCTTGCTCCCACCCATGCAGTTACAGTGGAGTTAGCTATAGCGACTTTACCTTTTGGTAATACGAATTTCCCTATAACTATTCCTTCTTCTAAAGCTACTACTCGTGATGGTACTCCTGTATTAAGTGGTAAGTCCAAGAAGATACTTAAAGGATACAAGGAGCATATGATAATGGTAGTCGATGAAGCTTCTATGGTTAACGATAAAGACTATGATCATTTAACTACTATAGCTAGAAACAATGGTATTAAAATTATTTTCTTAGGTGACTATGAACAATTTGCTCCAATAGGACAAAAGCATGTGGCTAAACCTTTTCTACATCCAAGACAGTCTACTTTGACTAAATCATTTAGACAAGGTGAAGGAGGGCTAATAGATTACTTGACAGAGATTAGGAAACATACTGGATTCAAGAATTTCAAGACAGAAGATAGTCATGATTTAAAATTCCTTAATCCTTCTCAGTATCGAAAAACTAGGAATGAAATCATTTTAAATGACTCAGAATCTTTCACAGAAATCTATTTTAGAAATAAAGATGTAGAAGCTGCTAACACAGGTATTAGGAGTTTAATAGGTAGAGAAGGTTCTGTACAGAAAAATGATATAGTAATAGGTTACTTAGGATATGCTAACAAGCAAATAACTGATAGAAATTTAGCTAACTCAGTGAAGTACAAAGTAATCAAGTCCACTATCAAGGATGGTAAGGCTACGATAGTAGCTAAGTCTAAAAAACTATCTAAACTGTCTAGCCAAGGTATTAGAGATACTATAACTACTACAGTACTAGCCCTGAAAGCTGACAACAGATTAGAGATACCTGTTACTGAGGAACAGATTAAAGCTAACAAAGACATTGTTGGTAAAATATTAAGAGCTGTAAAAGAAGAGAACGACGCTTACGCTGCTAGAGGTTACCGAGGTAAAGATGTTTATAAACAAGCTCTTAGGGAAATTACAGAACCACTAAAATCTTTAGATTTAATGTCAGACTACGTACTTGATAAAGGAGAAGTAGTTGAGTATGTAGAACATTTACATGGTGCTAGAAGTAATCATCCTGATAAAAGTAAATTTAATCCAGGGAATCAAGGGTCTTTAATGGTTAAGAAAGGCATTGACTACGGACATGCTATCACATCTATTAAATCTCAAGGCTCTACTTTAGAAGTAGTAGGTTACGACCCTCAGTTAACGTCTGAGATGTATAGAGGTTCTGACCCAGTTAAACTAAACGGTAAGACTATTAGTACTAGAGCTAACCAGAATCAATATGTAATAGCTTCTAGAGCTAAAAACTTATTAGTTAGAGATAATGGTTCTTTGGAAAAACTAGCTTTGGATAAGGATACAATCATAAAGGAACTAGATTCTTTTGGTTCTTATGAAACAATTCCTTCTAATGACCAATTTGCCATCCAGCATTTAGGACATAAGATAGCAGGTATATTCGCTAAGTACAATCCTAGTAAAGAGTCTATATTGAAGATTAAAGAACAATTAGGTAACTATGATTTCTTTACTTTGGCTAATAAAAAAGCTGCATACTACTTACAGCCAGACAGTCTAAGCCTTATTGTGGATGGTAAGAAAACAATTTCTCTTAGAAAAGGAGGTGTTACATCTGGTATCTACAGGCAAAGTATTGGCGAAAATGCTGTGTATGATATTAATATCAACAAAGTATCAGAACTTAGTTACTTCTCAGAGTTAGGAATGACTAGAGAAGAGGTGTTAGATAAGATGGGTATTGAGGAATCAGAGTACAAAGGTTACTTAGATGCTTTCTTTGCTGGTACTGAACCTAGGATACTAGTAAAATACTCTACTAAGAAAATACTTTATCCAGATATGTCCATTGAAATACGAGGAAATAGAGCTATATTCAAGGATGGCTATATCGACTTTGAATTAGGAACTGGATTAACAGTTATACACAAAGTAGGAGATAACCCGTTAATGGTTAGAAAACTATTAAACGAACTAGGAGTAAAATTAAATAAACCAAGAGAAGAAGCTTCATTTGAAATAGATGAAGATACTCAGAACGAATTAAAAAGTTGTGGATAATGGAATGTACCGTAGCAGATAATCTATTGAAGGAGTCGATTGGCTCCTCAGTAGATACATGGTTAAGAGAGTTGTCAGAAGAAGGCTATGATTTAAAGGTTGGAGAAAAATATGCTTTAGAAGCAGATGATATTGACTTCTTAAAGGAGTTCTTCAATACCAAGATACGTGATAAGTTTGGCGAGAAATATGTAGGAGAGGTAGATATAATTAAGTATCCTTCAGGTAAAGAGTATAACTCTATTATGATTGACCCTTCATATTCTAAACTACTGGCAGACTATATTGTAGCAGAGGTTAAAGGCGAAACATCTATATTAGGAAATAATACTTCTGGTGTAGAAAATGCTAGAGTATTGCTGAATGAGAGTGTATATAAAAACTTTGAAGAGAAACAAGATACTTTACAAGAATTCTTAGTTAATGCCGCTACTTCTTTACGTAAGCTTACTCGTATCGGAGATATAAAGAAATTTATCAATGAGAATAATCTAACGGATGGTGACTTAATGAAAGAACTTAGAGCTTTGTATACTAATACATATGCTAACTTACACAATGATGATTTCACAGATAAGACAAAAGCATTTGCGAACTATTTATTAGAAGCTAATGTAAAGGTGGAAGCGTTTCTAGAATTCGCAAAGAAAGAAGATAGTGTATATAAATTACAAGAAGTCTATACTCTTGCTAAAGGGTATAAGCCTGTGTTTGAAGAACTTAGTAAATTCTTGAGAAGACATGATTCTAATAATCCACTATCTAAAATTATCAATAAAACTAGTATTGACTTAGAAAAACTAGAGGGTATTTATTTAGAGAAGTCCGAGAAAGAAGTTAGTACTAAAATCTTTGAGAGTTCATTTAACCATCCAAGAAGAAAAGCAAACATCGAGAAACATCGAAAAGCTATCGCCCAGTTTAAAATCTTAATGGCTTCTCAGAAATTAAACGGTAAAACTAAACAAGCTGAGAAGACTCAACGTAAAATAGATAACCTCGAAAAACAAATAGAAAAACTTGACATCAATCCTGATAAGATAGGTAATGTATTATCAGGTAAAGAAGGAGATATTAGTATGTGGAGTTCTCTACTAATGAGTGCTTCTAGTAACTCAGATATAGTAGTGTCTGGTGTAGGTGATTTCTTCCGTAAACAAATGGGTCGCCTTAACATAGAAGTTTTATTACCTATTTCTACTAGGTTTTTTACTATGATGGATAAGTACGGAGATAGTCCCTTTTCGCCAGAGCAGTTCTTTAAAAAGTTTACTAGGAGAAGAATGTCATACTACTATGATTCTAAGACAGAGAAAGTGGTAGAGACAGAGATAGTAGAACTATTACATGGAACTTTACCAGCGTTTTATGAGAAGAGGGAAAAGCTAGAAGCAGAGATGAAAAAAGCTAATGCCATGTTTCGTAAGTACGATGAAGGTACAGACGAGTGGATAAAAGCTAATGACGATAAAGATACTGCTTACAAGAACTTACAGGATTTCTGGAGGACTAGTCAAGAGAGTCAGTATAAAAAAGTATTCTATGATACTAGAGATAGACACGACAAAGAGAAAGCAGATTTTAAAGTAAAGTTCAGAGAGTACATAAATAATACTGGGTTCAATATAGATGATATTTATAAAGACTTACAAGAAGAAAAGAAAGCTATTTACCAAGATGCTACATTACTTGGTAAATTCAAACTGTATTCCCATGACCAAAGAGATAGACTTGACGAGATTAAACGTGAAGAGAAAAGAATTAGATCTGTAGAGTATATTAAGAACAATATGCCTGATAATGAACACCGAGAAGTTCGAATTGCTTTAGCTGAAATGTTGTCAAGACAAAGGAGAGAAAACTCTGAATTTCACGAATTCACTTCTACTGACGAAGGAGACGCTAGGTGGGAACAAGATATGAAAGCTTTAGCGGAACTTAAACCAGAATTAACTGATGATCAATATAAAAGGTTAAAGTCTACGATGGTTACTTACAAGTATCCTAAAGAGTTTTCAGAGGAGTTAAATAGAATACTGGATAAGACAGGTAAACTAATGAAGCAGTTAACAGATAAAACTGGTTATGAAGCTCCACAAGAAATAGCAGACGCTTGGACTAAGATTAGAGATACAGCTTCTCCTTATCGAGATAACGTAGGTGTAATAGACGGGTCGTTATTGAACGAGGCGGAACAAAATGTTATTAACCAGTTACAGCAATTTATAGTAGCTAGTGAGAACTCTATGGCTGACATCTTACATATACGTAAAGATCAAGAGAGGATATCTAACAGGATGGCTGAATTGGTTAAAAAGTTTGAAAGAGGTGAGGGAACTGCTAATGCTCGACGATTAGATTATCAAGAACTACAAGACCTTAAAGAAGAAAGAAAGAACTTAAAAGAAAATGCTATAGCAGATTTTGGTGTTGGGGATATACTAGCTGAAATAAAGGCGTTAAAAGTAGAGAAAAATAATCTAATAGTTAGAGAAGAGACTGAGTATTATTATGAAACCTTAGAGCAGCAAAAAGATTTATATATTCAAAAAAACCCTTTGGAAGTTAGTTCTTTTAGTACAGATTTTTATGACTATAGAGTTATAGATAGGCAATGGAATAAATCACCAAAAGGTCAAGACACTTGGGAAGTATTACTTGGGGATATTGGTAATGTTTGGAGAAGTGCGAATGAAAGTGGCTTCCAAAAAAGTAAATGGTTTCAAGATAATCATTTACTCACTTCGTATTACGACCCTGTGTTAAAAGAGAAGGTTGAACGTTATGACCCTACTTATATTTGGGTAAAGACTCTTCCGAAGGATACTTACAAATACCCTTTACGTGAAGAACCTGGTTTTAAATATAAGACTATGAAAGTTAAGGATAAGTATTTAACAGAAGTAGCTACAGATGAGTTTACAGGTAGAGCTAAAGCGATTGGGTTCAGAGATAATGAGTACTATAAATTAAAAGGTACTAAAGATGGTATATTACTAGATGAATTATTAAGCGAGTACAAAACTGCTCAAGGTTTATTCCCTCCAGGTAAAAGAATGGGATATAGAGTTCCTTCAATTAGTAGGGAAAATAATCTTATTAATTTCTTTACTAACAAAGAATTGAGAAATAGAGATACTCAACATCAAATGTTAATGAGGAGTATGACTACTACGGCCCAAGACAATGATGAAGGAGAAGCACTAGCAGATACAGAAGGAGTAGATTTGAGAACTTTACCTCACCACTATTCTAGTAGTTTAGATGCTGATTTAGTCAGTACTGATATTGTATCTTCTATTATGAAGTATTCTATGGCTGCTCATAGAACTAAATTTATGCGAGAAGAAATGGTACCAATGTCTTCTAGTATGTTAGATGTGATGAAAAACAATACTCCTACTACAGGTAAAAAAGATAAAGTGTGGGCAAGTATATTTAATAGTCTGGATGGTCAATTAGTAAGTAAACTTGGTTTGAAAGGAATGGCGAAGAAGGCTAACAATGAAAACAATAGGTTAGCTATGATGACTGAGTTTGTAGATACTTTTTACTACGGTAGAGACGTAGTTGAATCAGCTACACCTACTTTCAAATTAGGTAAGCATACCATTCGTTTTGATAAAGTACTTGGTAACCTAAGAGGTATCAAATCCTTTTTAACTATGTCTGCTTTACCTGGACCTTATATTATAGCTAATCAGATGGGTAATGTTGCTAATGGTATGTTCAACCAATTAATACATACTCTTACTGACGAAGGGCATGTGAAATTTACTTTCAAGCAATGGGTAAAAGCACATAGAGAGTACGGTAAATATTCAGTAGGATTTTCTTCTATGGGTATAAATAAAGGCGAAGGGACTCTAGTTGGTGACTATATGCATGGTCGAGTAGGAGAAGGACAATCTCAATTCGGACAATTCATGGATCACTTTAATGTATTAGAAGATAGGGTCTATGACGAGCATTCTAATATTATTAAAGGTAAAAACCATTGGAGAAAGT
This sequence comes from uncultured archaeon, assembly GCA_937138345.1. GTDB lineage: Archaea > Nanobdellota > Nanobdellia > Woesearchaeales > UBA583 > UBA583. The sequence continues at coordinate 107,566 of CAKZOW010000117.1, forward strand.
TAATAAGTTCGGATTTTCTATTCTTTGTGAGAAATGCCGCAGAACTAAGGTTATATGGTACTACTTTCATTGCTTATATGCGTTCGCAACAAGTAGAAATTAATGGTGAAAAAGCAACACTATGGGATGCTTATAACGGTACACAATTAAAGACAGGCGTTACTATGAATGGTAAACCTGTAAATGAAGACCAAGTAAGGTCAGACATACAGTACATGCTTAGGATTACTCAAGGTAACTATGCTAAATTTGATAAAACGTTATTTGAGAACAGATGGTTTGGTTCAGGCTTAATGTATATGAAAAAGTTCTGGGTGGAGTTTTTCTTAGCTAGATATGGTAAAGAAAGATTTAATGTAAATCAGCAAGATATTGTGAATGGGTATTGGAGAGATACTTTTAATAACCTTAGTATCGTTCTTGATAATCCTAAGAATTGGGGACAAAACTTTCAAAACCTAACTCCTACAGAAAAAACAAACGTAAAGAAAGCAGGTCTAGAATTAGCTTTTATTGTGACTACAGGTGCAGCAACTTCCTTATTATTTGGGTATGATGATAAAGACGAAGAAAGGTTCGATAAAATGGAAGCTAGAAATGATACTATGGACTGGGCTTTGTACTTCTTATTAAAGACCAATGCAGAGATGAAGTCTATGACAGCTTTTGGAGGTTTAACAGAGACATGGAAAAGTGCTGAAGGATTGCTAGGAGGAGTATTACCTTATGGTAGGGAATCTTTGCGTATACTGAAAAATGATATAGAGTGGCATGGTCCTGTACCTTTACCTACAGCAGTAACCAAAAGAAAGCAATTAGGGTATGATGCAGGTACTAACAAATTATACATAGACATGATTAAATTATTATCAATACCTAAGCCAGCAAGGTTTAACGCTGAAGAAACTGTAAGGAATTTTGAAAAATCACGAAATTTCTAGTATAAGTGCTAAAATTTTAGTAATTTATAGTTACTTCAGTTTATCATAAACATGATTAGAATATAAAAGAATGAGTTATAACCTCCAATTTAAACATGTATTCCTTACTCCAGGTACATATATGACAAGTAAATCCCAAGGATTAGATCTTGTTAAATACATACAAGAAGTATTGATGACGAGTTTATAAAAAAGAATAAGTACAATAAATTAACTGAAGGGAAGAAAGCGCAGCTTTTATACGAAGAAGTATTAAAGGTATTAAAAATAAAATAATAAATCACTTTAAACAACTAAAAATGAGTTTACAATATCTAAATAGAAATCCTACAAACGTATTTAAAATAAACGGTAAAGTACCTGTGGCAGATGCCGTACTTGTACTTACTAAAACGATTGTATTAAATAATACTAAAGGTTCTTACACTTTACTGGAAGCGTGTGTATACGACGATATAACCTCGGCAGCAGCTACACCTTCAAATTTTTACACTAAATTTGAATTCAAATTTGATAAAACAAGTATCACATCTGCTCAATATAGTAATGGAAACAAAACGTTAACATCAAATGTTGCAGGTACATCAGAAGTGTTAAACTTTGCTAACTCACCTGTCCCAATCAAATTTTTAGAGTATGACAATACTTATAAATTAGGTACTAAAGTGTCAGATAATGCCTTAGTACTTTTACTAGGATTACCTTCTATTACAGGAATAGGTACTTTAGGAGACGAGTGGGTAATACCTGCATAAAAAAATCCAAAAACCCAAATGGAAAACGTGAAAATTCAAGCAGCCCAAGAACTTTTTAATTTAGGTTTATCAGGAATATTAATACTTTTTGGTGGAATAGGTTTATACTATATCATTAAGTACACCTATAAATGGATAGTATTTAAAGATACCCAATATATTGAAACAGCTAAACTTAAAGAAGAAAAGTATGATGCCGTTACTAAAGAAAAAGATGATAGGTATGTAGAAGCTGTGAAGGAATTTACAGCTGCTACTATGAAGTTTGCAGAAGCAACAATACAGAACAACTTAGCTTTAGCTCAAAACACAGTAATTCTTGGTAAAATTCACGATAAATTAGATGAACAACAAGAGTTAATTGATAATAAACTAATAAGTAAATAAACAAATTACTTTAGATTATCTAACGATTAGATTAAAATAGAATGAGTAGAAAACCAATAATAAAACCAGGTATGTTCAGTTGGATGTACCCTGGTCAAAAAGTAGAAGGTTTAGACCTTCATAAAGTCATTAGGGATGTGATGACAGCTTGTGGCTACCCATGTATATCATGTGGAGATGCTGCTACAACAAACAATGACATCCGAGCAGATATAATTAACTTACAAGCTCAAATAGATTTACTTGCTACTGCTATTAATTCTGCTACTGCTATTAATTCTGCTAACTTTTATAACTTAGTATTACCAGTAACAAGTATTACAGTAGCAGGCGCAACAACTATTATAGACGTGTTTGTAGGAGGTGTATTAGCAAGTCTAGGTACAGACTATACAGTAGCAGGTAATGTAATTACTTTTACACCAATATTAACAGCAACTACAGGAGGAGCAAGTACTACAGTAGATATAACTGTAAAATACACATAAAATGAATAAACCAAATATAAATTTTTTAGAAAAATCTAGCAGTCCTTTTGCTTTATTAATGACAGATGACGCTAATGACGTTAGTTTTTATAAGGCAGGTGTAGTAGGTGATATTCTAAATTTAGTAGATGTAGGTGCTGGAGTACTCCAACCTCAATTTACTACTTTACCTAATGGTACTAAAACTCAAGTAGTCCTTACAGGTACACCTAGTTTCCCTATAGGTACTGACCAAGATACAGTACTTCAGCATTTACTAGATAACGTGTATCAAGGTACAGTCACAGGTGTATCAGCTACAGGTAATACAATAGCATCTATTAGCGATGGTCAGAATGCAGCTGTAGACGTAAAGGAAACAATATCTACACTTACAGACAACGCAGATAATACATACACGTTTGCAAATGAAGCTGGTACAAGTACTACAATTAGTCCAGAGAGAAGTCCTTGGGACGTACAAGCAGGTACACCAGCTTCTGACGGGGATAATACAACTATAAACTATGTAGGTAGAGTGGGTATAGGTATAACTGCTCCTACTAGTACTTTATATGTAGTAGGTGATGCAACTATCGATAATATCAACATTAATGGTTCAACGATTGGAACTGTTGACACATCACAAGATTTAATCATAACACCTCTTAATACTAATGTTGATACAGATTCAGCAGATATTTATATTAGGCAGCAAGGTGGTGGTAGAAACGGAGATAGAGGAGACATCTATATTCAAGGCAGTCAAGGAACGTTAGGAGCAAGAGTAGGTTCAGATATTCATATAGAAGGAGGAATAAGCGGACAAAATAAAGCTGGAGATGTTTTTATATCAGGAGGAGATACAGGCAATAACCGTAACATTAATTTGCACCAAGCCGCAGGAGATTTAGTACTTTCAGGAGGAGCTAATATATTTGACCAGATAGGTACAGGTAGAAGAAACGGAGGTAATGTACTTATAAAGCCTGGAATTAACTCAGCAAATAGTACTCATAACGGATATATAGATTTACAGTATTACGATGGAACAACGTATAACTCTTCAATGAGATTAGAAGGTGTCACAGGTAATGTAGGTATAGGAATTACCTCACCAACAAGTAAACTTCATATAGACGGTGGGCAAATAACACTTGCTGGCCACTCTACAGCCTTGTATGATGGTACAGCTGTTAAATACTTAGGTGTAGATGCTACTGATAGAGTAATTACTTTTGATGCTCCAGCAGGAGGGTCTACTACTTTTGCATCTCTTACAGACACTCCAGCAGCTTTAGGTACAGCAGGACAATCCGCTGTAGTAAATGCTGGAGCTACTGCTCTTGAGTGGTCTACAGAAGGTATAGATACTGTTCTGGCAAGAAACCAAGCTCTTACAGCTCCAAGAAACATAAACTTAAATGGACAGACATTAAGTATAGGAGGTTTTATTACTAACAATACTTCTTTTGGTGTTAACGGTAATGCTGTTATAACTACTGGAACAACTACTCCTTTATCTTTAAATAGAACTGCTTTAGGTACGTTTATTCAGTTAACTGATGGTACAGATGATTTTACCATTTCTAATACTCATGGTACTCCAGAAGGAAGTGTAATTGCAAACACAGGCTCTTTAAATACTGATACTACAAATGGAAGTTTGTATGTCAAGACTGAAGATACTACAAATAATGGATGGGATAAACTAGCTGTAGAAAAGTACAACATGTTCTTATACGGCACAATAAACCAAGCAAATGCATTTGCAGATTTAACTCCTTTAACTTGGGATGGAACAGATTACACTACAGCACAATCTGATACTTTAGCTAATTCAGCTGATACTATTAAGATTACTTCAATAGACCCTAACAATATGGTAGTAGGTACTAGTGGAGTACTTGTAGCAACAGCACATGGTTTAAATGTAGGAGAATGGTATTGTACACCAAATGGTACAGGAGCACCTGTAGCAGAGAGTACGTTACTTCCAGCAGATAATGTTCAACGATTATTTTTCGTACTTGATGCAAATCAGCTACAACTTAACTTACAGCCAATACAAATATAGATTTACCTACCATAATAAGTGAATTATTAAAGTATGGAAAGTATACTTAGTTCTATAAGCATATTAGGAAATACTCTTTTCCCTAGGATACTCAATTTTTTATTTCTAAAATCAGGTTCAAGCCTTTTCTTTGGAGACAAGAGATTGAGTATATCTTTTGTACTAGCTTTAAATGAAAGAGATTCAACACTTACTTCTTTAGGAATAGTATTTAATAATTTCATAAATAGAATAGATAAAAACCATTCGGAGAAGAGTATAGAATCTTATGAAGAGTCAGCATTAAGAATACTAAAACTTACAAGTAATAAAATGAGTAAATATATTCCAATATTAAAACCAGGAAGTTGGACTTGGAGTAAATCAAGTAAAAATACAATTGGATTGAATTTACATAAATTGGTTAGAAATGTTTTAGAAAAATGTGGCTACCCATGTAAACGTGTAAAGAAGAATTTAATTCAGAGTTTTTTATTAAGACAGCAGATTTCAGCGATACTACATTTGATGTGACTAGTACTAGTACTACTGTAGCAGGAATTGTAGTAGTAGACGTAGTTTTTCCAAGTATAGATTTAGAAGTAGTAAATTCTTCAATAATACTAGATGTATTTATAGATGGTGTGTTAGCTAAAGAAAATGTAGATTACACAGTATCAGGAAGTACAGTTACTTTTGAACCTATTGAAAACGCAGTAGTAACCGGTAGTACGGCTTCTGTAGATATTCTTATAAAATACATTTAACAAAAATAAAATGAGTAAAAATAATTTAGATAATTATCTAAAACAAACTCTGATAAACTACGGAGTTACTTTTACCGACCCATGTAATAGTGTCACATATAATCCTATTGAATTTGGAGGAAATACTTCTATCTTAACCTATAATAATGACGGTACTTATACACATGACGATGGTACAGGTGTAACTTTAAATATAGATACTAATGCTATTACATCTTTTGTTGTTGATGCCGGCAATTACTATGTAGGTACTACGGTAGAAGATGTTTTACAAGAAATTGGCGACTGTTTATTGTGTCCTCCTACGGCAGATGGTAGTTATGTTTTAAATATATTATCTGGAGCATATACATGGGTGGCTTCTACCACAGGTAATACTATTTCTGGAGGTGTAGGTATTAACGATACTACTGTAGGGACAGTTACTACTGTTGATTTAGATATACCTAGTTTACCTGTATTAGCTACTATAGTAGGTACAGAAGTATTAGCAGTCAGCGACGGTACACTTACTTCTAAAATCACAGTAGATGATATAAGAGATAAAGATTGGTTCACTACAGCTACTACTGTCCAAAGTCAAGACATAACAGACAATATATATACAATGGGCTTAGTAGGTATAAATAAAACTACTCCTAGTTCTTATATAGATATAGAATCTACTACAGCTAATCAGTTAATATCAGCGTTAGGGACTTCTGGTGATTATTTTAGAATCCAAAACACAGGTCAAATTACTACTTCTCATAGTAACAACATACATATTGTTGATGCTACTACAAGTATAACAGCACAAGGTGAAAGAAATGTAAATATAGGTACACAAGGACATATGTTTTTTGGTACCCAAGGTGAAAGAAATATTACTATAGGAGCTATTACAGGTCAAAGTAGTACTATGGTTAATGATAACATCATTATAGGTACTGCTTCTGCACAAAGTAATAGTACTTTAGGAAGTAACAATGTTTTAATAGGTACTAATGCAAGTTACCGTGCTGACGGATTATCTTCAGACGTATTTGTTGGGGCTTATTCAGGCACATATTCAAAATCTACAGGCAGTGTTACAGCTGTAGGTGTTAATACTTTTTCTAATGCTACAGCAGGTACATCTAGTACAGCTCTAGGTAAAGACGCAGCCGTAGAATTAGATGCTCAAAGGAGGAATACCTTTTTAGGAGCATTCACTAATATAGCAAAAGTTACAGGAACATCTTTCCCAATAACTGTTGTTGTAGGGACATCAAGTATAACAGCTCCAGGTTTAGATGCCGCTCTTATAGCAGATGGTGTCACACCTTCAGGTGATCCTGAGATTTCAGTTGATCCTTATACTACAGGAGATTACGTAACTCTTCAATATGATAATGGTGGAGGAGCATCTTGGCACAGATTCCTTATAGTAGACATAACCACTGGTGAACTTCAATTAGAATCAGACACAGTAGCTGCATTTGTAGTAGGTGGAACACTAACAGTTAATACTAATAACAGAATACTGAACTCTACCGCGGTAGGAACTTATTCTAATATTACAAAATCTAACCAAGTAGTGTTAGGCTCTGATGGTAATCCTGATTTACATACTCCAGGAGATGTTACAGAAGAATTAAGAGTAGCTTCGAAAATTATACAATTCGCGAGTGGAGAACTTACAGGAGGACAATTTCCTGTTACAGGTACAGGAGTACCTAATAGGAGCTTCTTTGAAGCTACAGATGGTAATCTATATTGGAAAGGAGGAGCAGGTACAATTACTTTATTAGGTATAGCCTAATAAATTTATTATATTTGTAAATACTTAAAAAATTAAAAAAAAGCAATGGTATTACAGTTAAAAGAAGGTAAATTACATGAGTACGGTAAAGACACAGGTATTTTTTTAGAAGAAGCTATTATTAAAATAGTAGCAGTTACTTTCTATGAAAATCAAGCAGCTTTAACCTTACTAAATTTCCAATCTGAAGAAGTTATGAACAAAGGTGGAGCGGCTTTTAGTAAGTCTACCATCCAGTTAAGTAAGGATGATTTAACTAAACTGAAAGAAGATTTAGGAGATATTTTTATCTTACAAGAAAATTCAGTATTTTTATGTCCAGATAACGTTAATAATCTAATGAATAGATTGAAAATCGGAGACGTTGTGATTGGAGATAATTATGAAAGAAAAATTAGTTAGTTATTTAGAAAAGTACGGTAAGTTAGGTTCTTGGGTAAAGATTTATAATCAATTCCCAGTGAGAGGTAATGACCTTACTAATAAGCAGAAATCTGATTATGTGAGAGGTGTTTATCGTAAGATGAATACCTCTTCTGTATTAGAAGGTCATCCGAGAATATTCGTTTGGGATATAGAAACTAGTCCTTTAAACGCTTATATCTGGAGTTTATGGAATCAGAATGTATCTCCTACCAGTGGAGCGTTACAAGCTGATTGGTTCATTATTAGTTGGGCAGGAAAAGAATTATTCAAGAAAAAGATGTACTCAGGTGTACTTAATTCTGAAGAAGCCATCCAACAGAATGATGAGAGAATAGTAAGAACTCTTTGGGAACAGTTAGATAAAGCTGATATTATTATTGGTCACAATATTCAGAAGTTCGATATCAAGAGAGTAAATACTAGATTTCTTTACTATGGGTTAGGATTACCTTCACCCTATCAAATTATAGATACATTACTACAAGCAAAGAAATCTTTCTCTATTACTTCTAATAAACTAGATTATATTGCAGAGTTCTTAGGATTAGGTAGAAAGCTTAAAACTTCATTTGCTTTATGGGATGGTTGTATGAAAGGAGATCCTAAATCACTAAAGAAGATGGACAAGTATTGTATAACTCCAGATCACAAATTGCTAGGTAACGATTTAAGATGGAAAGAGGCTAATCAATTTAAAGTAGGTGATAAGGTATTAGGGTTTGATGAATATCCGGATGCTAAAAATAAAAGAAGAGGTTATAAAGAAGCTGTAATACAAAAAATTACATATGACATTGCACCTGTATTTGAAGTAGAGCTGACAAACGGAGATAAATTAAAAGTTACTGCTGAACATAGATGGTTAGTTAGAGCAGGTTTATCTTATAAATGGCTAAGAACAGATCAACTTAGATCCTTCTATAAAAAAGATGGTACTTTAGGTAAAGTAGCTAGTAGAATACCTAAACTACTGAATACATGGGTAGAAGAAAAGAGTTATGATATAGGATACCTTGCTGGCATTATAGATGGCGAAGGTACTATGGATAAGAGGTATAGGATTTCTTCCGCTCAAAGACCTACTATGGTATTAAAGAAAAGTTTAGAAATCTTAGACTCATTATGGGGTTACACTGTTTATGACAATGATAAGCACTCCGATACGAAGAGTGTTTATATAAAAGGACATAAGATGGAAAGGTTGAGGTTTTTAGGGACGTATCGTGCAGAAAGATTGATAGAAAAAGTTAATTTTAACACATTAGGTAAATTAGAGTCTAGAGTAGGAGATGCACATGTTCTCAAAATAAAGAAACTAGGAGACAAGGAAATTATAAAAATAACTACTTCTACGGGTACTTTTATATGTGACGGTTATCCTATGCACAACTGTCAGCAAGATATCTACGTATCTGAAGATGTGTACTTGAAACTCCGCCCTTATATGAAGAGTCACCCTAATCTAGGACTGTATATAGGAGATAGCGTCACAGCTTGTCCTAGCTGTCTTGGGAAAGAATTAGAAGTAATTGGTACTTATAAGACAAAAGTATCTGTCTATGAAGCTCTTAGATGTAAATCCTGTAATTCTATATCGAGAAGTAGAAAGAAGATTAATAAAAGTCCTAATATAATACCAAGCTAATGCTTAGAAGAACTAAAGAATATTATATAATTAAAGCCGGAACAGTACATGGTGATAGGTATGACTATAGCCAAGTACATTATACAAAGGCAAAAGATAAAGTAGATATTATATGCCGTGAACATGGAGTATTCCATCAGTCATTATTACAACATACTGTAAAAAAACAAGGTTGTCCAAAATGTAGTAACAAAAGGATGTCTGAAAGGAGATCTTGGGACTATACTACATTTAGTGAAGCAGCCAGTAAAGTTCATAACGGTCTTTATTGTTATGAGGATACTTTTTTTAAAAACACTCGTAGTAAAATTAATGCTAATTGCAAAACTCACGGAGAGTTTATCATATATGCTAGTAACCATTTACAAGGAGCAGGTTGTAAAAAATGTTCTAATGAACGTATAGGAGATTTTCACAGTAAAACTGATTTAGAATTTAAAAAAGAAGTAACTTTGAAATTCGGAGATAAGTTCACCTACCTTAGTACATATAGAAGAGGTAATGAACTTATTGAAATAAAATGTAATTCTTGTAATCATAACTTTAAAAAAATAGCTACTTACCATTTGAATAGTGGTAGATGTCCTAATTGTTCTTTAATTAAAGGTTGGACAAAAACACAATGGTTAAATTATTGCGCAGATAAAGAAAAAACTTTTTTATATTTAATACAGCTAAGTAATGATGATGAAAGTTTCTATAAAGTAGGTATAACATCTAAAGATGTTAGTACTAGGGTAAAGAGGTTTACTAGATTAGGATACAAATTAAAAATTATTGAAGTATTAGAAGCAAATGCAGGAGTAATTTATGATTTAGAAAAAGAAATTCTTAAATTAAATAAAGAATTAAAATACCTTCCTAATATATCTTTTGGAGGTAGGACTGAGTGTTTTACTACTTCAGTTGAATTACCTACTTGGAATGGTGACCATTTTACTTACGGTGGAAAAATCTGGAAATAATGCGTCAAGAGAAAACAGGATTGTTCTATCAACTACAGAACCAGAAAGAGTTTGAAAATAATTTATCAGATATCGATAGAATTAAAGCTATTTGGGAAGCCCAGATACATGAAAGAGAATCTAAAGTATTGAAAAATTTTAGACATTTTGATAATATGCTGAAAAACGGTAAAAATATACATAGGTATTCTACTACTAAGGTAGATAAAAGAGGAGTACAAGTAACAGTAGGATTGGCTACTATGGATATATTAGATGACTTTTTCAACGATGAATTTTATAAAATCAGAAACATGTTAGAATACAAAGAAAGATGGACCAACATTACTAGAACAGCAGGTAACTACGACTCTAGTGATACAATAGATGATGAAGTATGGTTGTTCGATGAAGTTAGTTATGAGAATGGGCGTAAAATTAGAACGGTATTATTACGTAGGAAAAATACTTACATACTACAAAGGCGTTATTACATTAAAGTAGGACAAGCGATTAATCCTGACGGTATTTGGAGATTTGATGCCAGGGAAAACCTATACAAAGGAAGAGTACCTAATCCAGAATATTTAGATAACATTTTAAAAAATACTTTGTAATTAAAAAAATTTTAGTATCTTTACTAAGTGATAATTGCTATATTTATTTCATTTTCATATTTATTTATTGAGTCCTAGCTTAGAGATACGAGTTCTCTTTGCTAGGATTTTTTCTTTTAAAAACTTATTTTAGTATAATTACTTAATTGGCGCGATAAAAAAAGCCTACGCGCCTTAAACACAAAGCATGAAAAAATTATCGTTACTGCTGATAATACTGCTGATAATACTGGTGTTAGGATGTTCTCCTGCAAACCAAATACAGAAAGCCGAGAATAAAGTAGAGAAGAAATTACAGAGAAAACTTGATAGGAATAAGCGTAAGTACATTAAGTTGGAGAAGAAATGGAGTTCTCATTACCCAGATTTATTCAATGGAGATACTACATGGGTCGCAATGGAGATACCTAGAGTAGATACTTTCTATTTAACAGGTAATTTAATTGATACTACCACCCAAGTAAATGGTCGAGATACAATTACGGTCGAAAAAGACGGTGTTACAACTACGGTTATTAAAAGTTATAGAGATACTATAGAACATTGGCGAATCATTACTAGAATGGATAGTTTTAAATTCATTGTACATGATACCATCCGTATAAATTATCCAGTAATTGAAACAAAGTATGTGGTTAAAAGTACTTGGTTAGATAAAGTAAAATCTATACTAGCTATTATGAGTATTCTATTGCTTCTCGTCATTACAGTAAGAGGAATTTATCGTGCTATAAAAAAATAGTAAGCACGATTTAATCAGAGGTATCTGTCACATACCTCTGATATTCTAAAAACCTAACAATTCCTTAAACTGTTCTGTAGTACCATAATAAGTTAAGTAGTCACTTGCATATCTTTGTAACTTCAAATCTATATCTAAGTAGAATGAAGGATATGTTTTAGGACGTAAAGCTTTAGAATTCTTAGTTATGTTCTTCCACTGTATCTTAAAATCTAAATAAGGTAAATCTATACTAATATCAATGTTTCCTGACTTGTACTTTAAATTAGCTATAGCATCTTTTAAGCTTCTATTATGCTTATAGTTACTAATACTTAGTAAAAAAGGGCTATCAGTTGGTATACTATCTTTACCAGCAAAACCTAACTCTGCGTTAATTGTAGGTGGATAAGCTTCTATAATAGGAGCAACCTCTTTTACGTCTCTAAATAGTAACCACTTAATTGACATTACTATAACTCTTAAACCTGTCTTTTCTTGGGCTTCGAATTCTAAATCTAGTTTTTTAACTTCTAGTTCGTGTTTAGCTTTCAGTTCTGCTTTCTTTTGTTCAATATTCATTTTTATTTATTTTACAATCCATGTAATTAGTAGGATAAGATTAATCCTAACCTACTATCTAATTAAAAGGGTAAATCATCTATAGTTATCGGCACAGTATAGTTATCCAATTCCTTAGTTAACCATACTTGTCCTTTACCAGTAATAACTGTTTGAGCATAAGGAATACCTTTATCTGTTACACCTTCTTTCACTTTAAAATACCCTCTATCCATATAAGTTTGCATCGGAGTTCTATCTTGTCCTAAGATTTTCATTTCTCTTAATCTAGCAAATAACTTATTACGCCCTAAACCATAAGTATCTTTAGTAAACTTAGCAAACTTACCTATAGAAATAGTTCCAGTAGAATTAACCACTTTATCGTGAAACTCAACCTTTGGAGCAGCTATTACCAACTCTTGTTTTTGCTCAATCACTTTTTGTTCCGCAGCAATCCTAGCTAATTCGCTTGCCTTAGCAAGGTCTATTAACTCTAAGAAAGTTAATGGTTTTTGAATTTGCTTTTGAACTGAATAAGATCCTGTTTTTCTAATGGACGGTAACACATCATCGACAATCCAATCTTGAAATACCGAAGCTTCCTTTTTCGATGATTTCATTAAAACCTTATACAATCCAGATTCAGTTAAAATCTTCATCCCGTTTCTTGAAATGGTTTGATTTGAACTGCGGTTTGAAAGCGCAGTTTGATTTGAACTGCGGTTTGAAAGCGCATCGACATTTCCCATTAACTTAACTCCTTGAGCATAAGTAAGATGTACGTAATGCTTTTTATCAACAAGACTCCTAACCATATCTGAAACTCGACCTATACTTAAATGGGTCGCTACTTCGCTTGCTAGAAAAAATACTTCATCTTTTTCATTTCTAATAGTTGTCAGTGAACCAAATACTTGGTTCTCAAATTGGGAAACAATAGTTCCTTCTTTCATATTATTTGTTTAAAATCTACCTCACCTTATTATCATGGACGGCAAGGTAGTCTGATTAATGTGTTCTAATGTACTCAATCACAGAGTCAAGCAATACTACGTCAAGATCCAAGTCAGTAAGTAATTCATGATCATAAGCCCAAGTCTCATCATATTCATCACCATCTTCATCTATTAATTGAACTACTACACCTTCTTCTGTTAGCTCTTGTAGATTAAGACGTGTATCTACATGGTCTAAGTAGTGCATTTCTATACTTTCTTCATACCATTTAATAGCAGTAACTAAATTACCACTTTCTACTTGTATGTAAAAATCAGTACTTTCGTACAGTTCTTTAAAATTTACTTCATCTACATCAATACCGTCTGTAGAATTAGGGAAAGTTGATTCCCATAAATCCTTTACTTCTTGTGCGCTTTTACAACTATTGAAATCATCACTCATATTCTCATCAGCATTGTCTAAATGTTGGTAAGCATTCCAAGTATCCCAATTAGTCCATCCGTTCATATTTTTATTTAAATAGTTCTAAAATATTTATTTTCTCTAGGTATTTTCTACTCGGTTTGGTTGTATTTACTATACTTACCGTCACATAAGTATTTTTAGTTACTTTTGTGACAGTTCCTTTTAAAGAATCTTTAAAATCCTTCATAGGGTTTACTATAGCTTCCCCAGTGTAATAATATTGAGGTAAACAATCTAAAATAATTGACCAAGACTTACCTTTGTAAGTAAATTGGAACCAATTAAAGCCTGATTGCTTAGAATTAGAAAAAATATTATTATACAAAACAGTAAAATCTCTAGGATTTCCTACTGCTGCTTGATTATCTTCATAAGCATCTATTACTTCCCTTCCTAAAGGGAAAGCATATAGCCAATCTATGAAGTGTTTATTAGGCGAATTGGATCTAGACCAGTTATTCCCCCAGACTTGTTCTTTTGTTACTCCTACCTTATTGCCTTCAAAATATAAATAGTTTTTTATCCTATCAGGAAACTCTCTAAATTTCATAATATAATATTTAAACAAGAAGGCTCGCTACACCTCCTTGTTAATAATTTAATGTTATTCTTTTACATCTAAGAATACATAGTGTTCAGTTTCGATAGGAAAGTTTTCTTTCAAGTTTTCCAATTCTCCTATAGCTTCTTCTATATTACTTATCTCCTGAGCATCTAGTTTACTCTCATTTTGAGCGTCTAATAAACTTTTTTGAGAGGATAAGATGGTTTTAATATAAGTATCTGGTTCGTATTCCATGATAGAAGTATTTTTATAAGCTTCTAATAGTGCTTTTTCAGCTTTACGGACTTCCTGAGTATTCTTTCGTGCTTTAATACTTTTCAATCTTTTCTTATCTAACTCAAGAGTACTAATTTTAGAGTCTATAGCGAAACGAACTGACGCTACGTTATTAATCATGTTATCTGAACATGAAGTATTTCCTGTTAATGCTTTTAAAAATTTTGACATAATTGTTTGTTTTAAGCCCACAAATCTAGTAGGCTGATTTTTGATAAATATTTTCTTTCTTTTAATTCTCTCTGTTGGTGGAATTTTAGACCTGCTGCAACAGTTCCTTTACTTAACTCTAACCATTTGTCTTTTACCTCTTTTACCTGTATTCTATTCTTTTTAATCCATTCTAGTAATAACTTGGAATCTTTATACTCAAGTAGATTTCTCCATACATTATGTCCTTGCCTACTATTAATCCAACTAAACGCCCCTTCGGACTTATTTAACCCACTACCGTCTTTCTTACCTATTAATAAAGTAAAATCAGGTTCATTACCTTGTAATTTTTGTTCTTCTTCAAAAGTTTCAAAGATTTCTGCTGTCCAATCTGTTTTGAATCTATGTATTTTTTGCCAATAATCATTTCCTTCCTTGGAAAGTGACCAAATAAATATTCTAGACAAAGAATTAGTATGTTCTAACTCAATAGTCGTAGTATACTCATCTACCACATCTCTTAACCTTTTAGGTAATTGGTCATATCTCATAAAAAGTATTTTGAAAGGTCTAAATAAACCTCATGTGATAGTATCTCATACCCGTCTTTTATGCCATAAGTATTCATTATTACTTCTGGTATTGAATATTTCTCTCCTTTATAGTATACATTCATAATATTTTTACCATTTTTAATTGTTCTTCAATAACCTCCCAATCAACCATAGAGTTTTTCATAGGAATAAATGGTGCAATATCATCTATCCAAAGTGTACTCTCTTTTTTAGCTTTATTGATGTCCCATTCAGGTGGTTTTAGTTTAAAAAGAAAAGTACTTTCTAACGGAATTTTAGCCTTATTTATGTAATCTAAAGCTTCATTAATAAATCCTATATCTGCTCTATAAGTATTCAAGTGAATCTTCCAACCCTTACTAAAGAGGCTTTTTACAACCTCTATAGCTTTAGGATTAGGTTCACCGACTGCTGGATACATATGTTTTACCATAGTACCATCAAAATCTAAGTAAACTTTCATAGTTTAAAACCTTTAATAAATACTAATTTAAATAACACTTGGTATACTGCAACTAATTCTATATCACTATTAGCAGCAAGTATAATTCCTCCTTCGTCTAAAATATTTGCAGTTGTTTTGGTAAAGTTTAAATCATAACCACGTTCCTGTAGTAAAAATTTAATCTTTACAACATCTCTGGTATTAGGTTCAGAATCCAACTCCCATCCTTTATCCGTAAGATATTCGTAAATATCCCAAAACCCATTATTAAGAGCGCTTTCTGCTAGTTGACTATGATAATTCGCTATTTGTCTAGCTGATAACCTATTATCTAAAGGACTATCATGAAACTGATTAGTGTTAGTTGGGTCGATACAATGTACTGTAGTATTACCTACATTACCTATTAATTCTACAATCTTATTACAACTATAATTTATTCCACTTGTACTAATATCTACTACATATCTTGCCATAATTCGTAACTTTTTACACTCATGAAAAATTTTCTCCAACGAGAATGTCTTTTAGGTTTAACTAAAGTAACTTTTATTACTGGTACTAATTCTTCTATAGGTTTTAAAAGAGTAACATGTTCTTCAGGACTTAAAGTTCCTTCTACTTTATCCGAAGTAATTATTGATTCCTTCTTAGGACACAGGCATTCTTTTACTTGGATGGCTAAAGCAGCATCTAAAAAAGCTTCACTCATAGGAGAATGAGTTACTCCTGCCATGTAAATACTTTGCACTCTATTAAGTGTTAAGTAAGTACCAGTATTATTTATAGATTTGTACTCTTTTTCCAACAGCTCTCCTAATCTCAACAATGATTCTTTATTGTTATGTATAGATAGTTTTACCGCGGAATTACGTCTGTTTATTTTCTTCGCAATATCTCTTGAACTAATTCTTATTTCCATAATTTATTTATTTATTTGTTAATAATCTATTTCTATTAAAACTTTTTCATTTTCTAATGCTCCTAGTTCTATAAGTTTATTAGCTACTTCGTCCTTACTGTAACCTCCTGCTTTTAAGGTTGAAGCCTTATTAGCTGTATATTCTACGTAACAATTAGAAGGGTATTCCCCTAAAGAATGGTCTAAATCTATAAAGTGTTCACAAAAAGAGAAAACTTTTCTTGTTATTTCCATAATTTAATTTTTTGATACCACTTCTTTTTTACAGTAGGTAACACTGGTTTTGTTTCAAAATAAAAATCTAATAATATTTTCTTTAAATAATCATCTTTTGAAGTTCCTGCAAGATACAATAAATGTAAGTTAGTTAAAACATACATACCTTTATTCTTTTCTACGTTTATCAACTCATATTCTAAGTAATCTATACTCTCTAGTATCTCTTTCCTATCTCTAACATAAGTTGTTATGTTATGGTGTGGTCTTACCGCTGTCCTAGCTATCTCTTTACTTGTTATCACTTTCTATTAATTTAATTGCGTTTTTGATTGCCTGTAATTCTACTTCATCGTAGCTTGTATTAGTTTCTACTTTATCTGTAGTAATATACATCCATTTACCTTTGTACAATACTTTATTAATAGGTTCCCATCCACCGTATTTGCTAATATCTACTTCTATGTATATTTGATGTACATCTCTAAACCATTTTTTAATTTGGTGTAAGTTAGGTATACAAGATATATTAGAAATAGATAAGAAATTTGAATTACGGACAAATGATTCCTTAAATAATTGTTCAGGATTTTCCACTGGTAATACTTCAAACTTCTTTGTACTCATACTATCTACTGGATGGTAAAATAACATACAATGCCCATCAAATCCTAATTTTTTTAACTTCTCGGCTATTTCTTTTGAAATCATTTTTTTTATTTAATATTGTTCTACTAATTCTCTACAATCCTCGCAGTACTCACTGTACTCTGACTCAATCCCTTCAAAAAAATCACCGCACTCATCGCAATAATGTTCATACGTACTAGAGTCTATGATGTCTTTATCTGTAATCTCAATGTCTTCTCCTGAGAAACTAATCTTTTCTTTAGAAAACTTGAATTTATATCTACCATAATTAGGTAATTTGTGACAAGTCTCCCAATGTTCTTCTTGTAGCTCTAGTGTACTAAGCCATTGTTTCAGATTATTTAGAAAATCTTCAATCATTTCTAAACTATCTTCAAATAAAAGCTCTCCTAGATAATATCCATAAGACATAGCTTTAAGGATATCTTCTAAATACTTTTCTTCTATTTCTACATAGTAATTTTCTGTATGTACGCACTCCCATTGGTATCGAATATGCTCACTAATCTCTCCATCCCAAGAATCCAAGTGTTTAAAATCAAAATCATTAGGATATTTAGCTTCACCGTATTCTTCAACTTCTTCTTCGGTTTCATATACTTGACTAAGGATAGTAGATTTAGAGTTCCACCAAATACCTTGATACCTATTATAAACACCGTACTCTGTAGGTACACTACCTTCGTCTTCTAACCAAGCTCTTACTCCCATAGCAACTGCTTCTCCACATTGGCTTAAACTAGAAGTACTGTAATACTTACTATTTTCAAACCAATGCTCGAACATATCATGATATAACGTTCCTATATTAAATCCTGCTTCAAATTCTCCTTCTGCAACTGTGTTTACAAACCCTTTGAATTCATATAAACCATTAGGATCATTAAGTAAACTAAATTCTACTTCGTAATTCATATAATTTTCTTTAACATAGATAACACTGATTCCAATGTCTCCTTATCGTCTTCGCTATAATTCATATAAAATCTACCCGGAGTTTCTAATTCCAATCTACCTGTATATTTACATGGTATAGGACTCCCTACAACGTCACAAAGACCTTCACCACAACCACAATTCTTCTTTCCTTTAGGTTTATCTTCCAAAACAATAATAGCTCCTCCTATAGCCTTAATCGCTTCTTCCTCATTCCTGTATTGAACATCTGTAACAATCCAGTTAGGAAAGATAGGTTTTTCTGTATCACAGCAGTCATTACACTTTACAAACCTTTTATTAGTAGTACCTACTAGTTTGTTACAAGTAATACACTTTCCCCTGTAATTATCTAGATTAACTTTCCTATCAGTAGTTTCAAATCTTCTAGTAGGTTCTAGCTGCTTATAATCCTTCAGTAAAGCATTAACCCAAATATCAAGATGTACTTTATCTTTCATCGCTTCTCGAACATGGTAGTTAATATCCTTCTGAGTAATTCTATAAGTTTCCTCCTCTATATAAACTCTGTTATTGTAGAAA
Source organism: uncultured archaeon (assembly GCA_937138345.1). Lineage (GTDB taxonomy): Archaea > Nanobdellota > Nanobdellia > Woesearchaeales > UBA583 > UBA583. Next base: position 126,346 of record CAKZOW010000117.1, read on the forward strand.
TCCTCGTAGTGAGTTAAATCAGTATCAGCATCTTCTTTATAGTTATGAGTTTCTAGAGTATTATCATCAGTTTTAACGTGGTAAATAGTTTTAACCAAATCCTTATCATCTATAAGCATTTTACTTATTTGAGATACTTTCTTTTCAAAAGATTTAGTTTCCCAACCGGATACAGTTGGTTTATTCCAAACAGATTCTTGCCATTCTGAGAATGTAGGTTCTACTTTAGACTCATATCCTTTTTGTATTTTAATCCAATCAGTTTCTAAGTACTGAATCATACTAGCGATTTCCTTTCTAGCTTTCTGCGTTTCTCCTTTAATTCCTATTATCATTTGTTATTTTTAAAGTGTTTAGTAATTCTGAATATTTTTTATAATGGTATTTTTCTCTAGTTAAATTTTTTGATATTCTTTCAATATTACGTCCAACTAGTTTAAGTTGAATCTCATATGATTCAATTTCCGCACCTACTTTAGTAGTATGGTATATACCTTCCAACCAAGTATCTAGCCCAGTTTCGTATAAATCCTTACCAATCAAGTCTATAAACCTAAAACTACCTCCTTGATTAGTTATAATAATTTTAATTATTCCTTGGGCACCTACTGTATTTACTGATTGTAATGTATAATGATTAAAGCCTTCATACTCAGTTATACCTAGTACTTTAAACTCTAAAATATCTACATCACAGTTATGCCATAATTTATCTCCTCTTTTCATCTTTAATTGTTAAATAGTTTTGAATAAATGTATAGTTCTCCATATTATCATGGAGGGTAATATCAAAAGCTTCTCTTTCTTGTTCTAGTAAAGCAGCTATAAAAGTATTGACTTGTATTGTATCGAAGTTTGAAATATTACCTTTTTCTACATACCAATCTCCTATATTATTAGAATAGAAACTAGAGAATCCTGGGCCACTAGTAAAATTAGCTATTACATATGAATTTATATCTTCTACAACATCTCTTACTTTCTTCAAGTCTTCTAAGCTAATCTCGTAATCAATCCAATCTGTAGTGAAATTATACTCCTTTGGAGAACCTACTGAGATATACTTGAAATCAATATCTATATCAAATTCTTGTTTAAAATGAGTTTCAATCGCTATCAAGTAATTTCTAGCATACTCTTCTTTAAGAGCTTGATAATCCATTTTCATGTCTTCCCATTTAATCTTATTCTCTTCTAAGAAGTATTCTAGTTGATTATCTATTTCTGCATTCTGGTAAAATGAGATTTCTCCCATCAAACATCCTTTCATAAATTTTCTTTTAATCATAATTATTTAATAAATATTCAATACCTACTTCAATAGCCTCATCATAACTCTCTAATCCTTGCTTGTAGTAAAGTTTAGTGTTTATTCCATTAGGAATAATCTGAAATACTTTCACGAAAAACGAGCTATGAAACCTATCTAACATAGGTAGAATATAATAACCTTTTTCCCTATACCTACCTGCTATAGTATCTAAAGTATCTGTTAAAGCTATATTAAGTTTTTT
>CAKZOW010000118.1 GCA_937138345.1 uncultured archaeon
AACCAATAATCTTTATAAACCAATAAAAACTACTTTTTCTAAGATGTTCTATAAAATTAAAGTTAAAGATTACGTTGATCTCTCACCTGATTTATTTGATGGTGATTTAAATGGATCAATTAAAGAACAATTGACTAGAAACTATGCTGATAAAACTACTGAAGAATTAGGTCTAGTAATTACAATTATCGAAGTAAACTCCGTTGGAGAAGGATTTAAATTACCTGAAGACCCTTCAAGACACTATGTTGTTGAATTTACTGTATTAGCATATAAACCAGAATTACATGAAGTAATTGAAGGAGAAGTAACTTCAGTTACAAATTTCGGTGTATTTGTTTCCATGGGAGTAATTGAAGGATTAGTACACCTCTCACAAACAATGGCAGATCAAGTATCATTTTCAAATACAGGAATGATTCAAGGTGCTGAAAGTGGACAAACACTAAAAGCAGGAGACATTGTTAAAGCATCAGTTGCTGCAGTATCATTTAAAGATATTAGAAATGTAAAAGTAGGTCTTACAATGAGACAACCAGGTCTTGGTGCTAATGAGTGGGCTCACGGAGAATAAACAATGGCTAAAGAAAAAGAACATGTATGTAAACAATGTGGATATATGACTACTGAAAACAAATGTGCTAATTGTGGTGCAGAAAATTCAGTTGCTGATAAACCAAAAGGTTTAGCGGTTGTTTTTAACATGAAAGAATCTCAAATCGGAGAAAAACTAAATGTTAATACTAACGGAAAATTCGCTCTTAAATATTAAGAACTAATTTTTTTAATAAACAAATGACAAAAAATAATTTTTCTATTCTTAAATTAAAAAAAAACCAAGTAAAACATCTTCTAGAAACTCTCTCAACATACTATCAATGTGAAACTAAAGAACTAAACAGCAAATATTTCTATACAACACCAAAAGGGAAAGTCTATATTTGTGAAGAAAATATTGCAGTATTAGAAAACCAACAAAATATTCATCCAAACGAAATTACATTTCCAAGAATTAACTCCATTGGTATGTACTTTGGAACATACCACGATGAAGAAAGGTTTAGACTATCAATTGAAGGGAGTACTCTTTTAAATCCTAAAGCAAATTTTATAGAATTAAAAGATGAAAATGCTCTTAAAAGCTACATCTCTGCAGAAAACATTACTAAAGAAGAAGTTAACAACTACGACCACTCCAATCATTGCCCATTTTTAATTGTTCGATACAATGGAAAATCAATTGGATCTGTTTCTCCAAAAGAAGGAATGTTTATCAACTACGTTCCAAAATCTAGAAAACTAGAATATAGTAAACTCTTCTAAAATGAAACAAAATAAGAAAAAAATACAGCTTCATTATGCCAATAAAGCAATTGAAAAGTATTTAATTCTTATCAAAGAAGATACATTCTCAAAATATCATAAACAATATGTCAAAGAACTTCAAACAATTTCAAAAACATTTAATAGAAGACTTAAAAGAGAAGAAAAACTCCAATTCTGTAAGAAATGTCTCATTCCCTGGAATAGTGACACAAAAACAATAAGAATCAACTCAAAACTACAATGTATAGAACATAGATGCAATAAATGTAGTTATAGCAGAAAATTCCCCTATAAAAAGAACTAAATTGAAATAATAAAATCTATGCAATCATTTCAATATCTAAAGAATTATCGTCATTTTGATTTTCTTTATCAACGATTGTGTGTAGCTTTCCAGTTTTTAAAAAGTGATTTAATTCAAAATTTAATTTCTTAAGTAAATGATCAATTTCTTCATCATGATATCCTAAAGAAGAAAAAACATCATAAACACTATCTCCTTCCGGAAGAGAAGATATCTTGATTTGTAACAGTTCCAGAACATCATAAAGACAAGGAAATGCATTAAAAACCTCATAACATTCTTGATCTAACTTAATGTGATCAACCATAGTAATACAAAAAAGTCATCCTTTATTAAGTTTGTTTTTTTAAGAAAAAGTTACAAGGAAAGTAATTTTTCTAATAAAACACTAAACTTAGTAGTAACTAATGTTTATTAATATAGAAAACTATGTATTAACAGATAATGAAACAATATTTATTAACAAAAACAGAAATATTTGGAATTCCAGTTAAAAAAATAAACTATACATTTGATGTTGAAGAACCAAAACCTATGAAAACACCACAGTATATTATTATTCACAACACAGGAAATCCAAACACCATTCAAAAAATAATCACCAATCATGTTAAGAAAAAACACTACACATCTATTGGATACCATATCCTAATTGGTAAAAATGGACAGATATACTATAGCAGAGATATAAGTAAGGTAGGTGCTCATACATACAAATATAATACCAAAGCAATAGGTATTGCTTTATTTGGAAATTTTAATAAAACTCAGCCAACAGAGAAGCAACTAGCATCATTAAACAAGCTCCTAGACATATTAACAAAAGAACTCAATATTAAAGAAGTACTCGGGCACAATCAGGCAATATATAAATTATTAGAGCAAACAAATAAATTAGATATTCCTAAATTAAATCCATTAGATATTGCTAATGATATTAAATATTATACATTCCTTAAAGAAATAGATGAAAAAGTAAAAAAAGTAAATGAAGATGAAGTAACAAATATATTTAACCGGCTAAAAACTTGCCCTGGAGTCAATATGTATAAGCATCTCAAAGAAATAGAAGAAAATTATAATCAGTCTTAAAAAAATTTAAATCGTTATTATTTTAATAAAGATTTAATCATCCAAAGATTTTTTTGGTGCCCTTCAATAATTTCAGCAATAAATCCCTCAGTAACTGGATCTAAACCATCTAAAAAACTAGTATATTTCTCAACAAGTAATGAATAAGATGATACTAAATTTTCTAACATTTTTCTTGATTCTAGAGATGTTTGTTCCTCTTCTGCAAGTAGACTTTTTTCAATATAGAGTTTAAATGTAGAATCTGGTCTCAAATCCAGTGCTCTCATCCTCTCTGCAATCTCATCCACAAGCTCTAATTCTTTTGTATATAATGTTTCAAAGAATTCGTGAAGTTCCAAGAACTCTCTTCCTTCAACATTCCAGTGATAATTTCTCAATGTTTGATAGAGAATATGTTCACTTGCTAAAACAGTGTTTAATATAGTATGTGTATTTGTCATTTTTATAGAAATTAAGTATATAGACTAAAATATAGTCTCAAAAGTAAATATAAATTATAAGAAAAATTATAATTTATTCAAAAATCAAAGATTTTAGACAATTATAATCCAGAGATTATAATTTACCTACAAGGTCTAAACCTGGTTTTAACGTATCTTTACCTGGTTCCCACTTAGCAGGACATGCTTGACCTGGGTTTTCTCTTGCAAAAATTAGTGCATTTACTTTTCTTACAAGCTCAGTAGCATTTCTACCAATTGGCTCATCTGTAATCTCAATTGATTTAATTAATCCTTCAGGATCGATAATAAATGTTGCTCTATCTGCAACTCCACCTTCAGCTCTTAATACTTCATAAGCTTTTGAAATTGCGTGATCAGGATCTGCTACCATTGGATATTCAATTTTACTAATTCTAGGTGAGTGATCTTGCCATGCCTTGTGAACAAAGTGAGTATCTGTTGAAACTGATAGTACTTCTACTCCTGATTTTTTTAAATCAGCGTATTTATCTTGTAAATCTTCAAGTTCTGTTGGACATACAAATGTGAAGTCTGCTGGATAGAAGAACAATACTACAAATTTTCCTTTGTAATCTTCTAAGGAAACTTCCTTAAAATCGTTATCGTAATAAGCTTGCGCTTTAAATGTCGGTGCTAATGTATTTAATTGTACCATTTTTTTATATATAAATTTCAAGTTTTATATCAAAGTATAAAACTTGCTTTTATGTATAATGAAATTCAACATCTAGTTGATTTCACCATCATAGTAATGTATGTAGTTTAATATTTATAAAATATTGGTTAGAATATCGTACTTTTTTGAAAGTTTGTTGAAATATTCCTTATTTTTTACACACTTAGTTCGAAAAACGTAATAAAAAGATACATTTATAAACTTTTAAGTACTAAATATGTTATGGAACACAAGTTTATTGATTCAAAGGACGAAACAATTATCTCAATATTAGAGAAAAATGGTAGAACTCCCTTTACTCAAATTGCAGAAATATTAGAAGTATCTGAAGCTGCAGTTAGAAAGAGAATCAAAAAACTAGAAGAAAAAGAAATTATTTTAGGATATAAAGCTCATGTCAACTATAAAAAATTAGGATATGCTAATAAAGTAGTAATGGGTGTTGATACAACGTCAAAAGATTATTTCAATGTATTAAAATTATTGGGAGAATTTCCAGAAATTAGAAATCTCTCAACTTCAAGTGGTGACCACATGATCATGTTTGAAGTATGGATTAAAAACATGTCTGATTTATCAGAGTTATTAGAAAGGGTCAATAAAATTAATGGAGTAACAGAGAGTTGTCCATCAATTTTACATGAAGCAATGAATTAGTTGTTATCTTCTAAAAAATATTGAGAAACTCTCTCAAAAGGATCTACTCCTCTTTGTTTTGCCATATCATATGCAACACAAGAAGAAAGAGCTAAAACAGATGCTGCAAGCACATAAGATCCTTTTTTTCTCATATCTTTCCAAAATAATCTTTTTTCATCTGCTTCTGAGAGCGGAACATGAGTGTCATGACCAACACCAAATTTTTCCGAATAATTACATGCTGCAAACAAATCCGCAGCAGAAGAATCTAATGGCAATAATTCTACACTTGGATCTAAAGTAAAAAATCTACTTGCTGGATCACGATCAATTAAATTTAATTGAGATTGTTGAAAAACATCATCTCCTTCTTCAATTACTACATCTAATTTGTCATCAAGAACTTCCCTAGTATAAGGCGCAATAACTTTTGATCTTGAAAATGATGCTATAAATAATTTCTCAGTAGGATCATGCTCAAACGATCTAGGGGAATTCTCCGATGAAGAATTTTTATTGAGGTGGTAAAATCCTTTCAAAACTACCTCATATTCTGAATCAAGACGACCATCTGAATCTCTAGCCCTAAACAAATACTTCTCTCCAACTTCCAAAACTCCTTTTTCTCGAAATATCTTTGAAGGTGCATTTGGCACTCTGCTAGAAATAGATTCAAAAACACCATATCTTCTTGATTGTGCATCAGAGATCTTAAAACCTCTCTTCTCCAAAGATGAAGGTGAATGAAATAACATTTCATTCTCAATATTTGATAATAATTCTTGTAAATTTTTTTCCATAATAAAATAAACAAAAATTCCTTTTAAAATATTACTTTGAAAAAGTAATGAAAAAAGCACACATTTCTACAAAATATAAAAAGAAGCTGCAATAATACAAATACCAAACATAATTGAAAAAGACCTAGTTAAAAAGAAAAATGAATCCTTATTTTTTGAATCAATTCTAAAAATAAACAAATCGCTTAGTTTTAACTTATCCGTAAAAAGAAGAGTGAGTTTATATACCCAGGCCCCAATAAACTTATTAAAAAAAATTAAAAGTAAACCTAGTAGAACATAAGAGTACATCACAAAATTAGTTATCATAATTATATCTCGTGTTTTTAATTTAAATACTTTATTCTCCTAAAAAAGTAAAAACAATAAAATAAATCTATTAATTAAAGTATTTTTGAAGTATCTAACTTATTAGATAATCAAAAGTATCACTGATGATACTTTTGAATATGTTCAAAAGCAGAATATGCTGCAACTGAACCCTCTGCAGACCCAATAATTCCCTGTTTCCACTCAGAATCTGTCACATCTCCTGCAGCATACACTCCTTCAACATTAGTCTGAGACAATCTATCAATGATCACTTCCCCTTTCCCATTAAGTTCAAGTGCTAATTGTTTAGCAAGCTCATTTTGTGGAAGCATACCTATTGCAATAAATACTGCTGATGCTGGAATCTCACTTCCATTATCTAATTCAACTGAAGTAACGGTCTTATCTCCTTTAATCTCTTTAACTTGAACTCCTTCAAGTATTTCAATATTTTCAATTGCTCTAACCCTATCTGAATTAATAGGTTCTGCTTTCAAAGTTGATCTTACAAGCATCGTTACTTTTGAACAAATTGAAGATAACACCATAGCCTCCTTAGCTGCAGAATCAGAACCTCCAACAATAATTGCTTCTTTACCTCTAAAAAAGGGACCATCACATGTTGCACAATAAGAAACTCCCTTATGATTAAATTCTGCCTCTCCCGGTGCTCCTAAATGTTTATGTTTAGTCCCTGTTGCTAAGATAACTGTTTTTGCTTTGTATTCTTTTTTTAAAAATGAAGTTTTTACAATAAAATAAGATTTACCATTCTCTTCTATTTTTTCAACACTTTCCACCATGTCATCTGAGATTGGAACATTATTAGCTTCAACATGAGCCTGAAGTGCATCACCTAATTCTTGACCAGTAACTGAGATAAATCCCGGATAATTCTCAACTAAATGAGTTGTAGTAATAAGCCCACCTCTCTCTTTTGCAATAACTAGTGTTTTAAGATTAAATCTTTTAGAATAAACTGCCGCAGGATATCCTGCACATCCACCACCTACAATAATAACATCAAATTCATTGTCTTCCATAACTTATTTAGAGATAACTACTTTATTAAGGTTTACTTTAATGTGGAAGAAATAGTAATGTTTGAACTATTCAATGAGTGAGAAGATTGAGAATAAAATGTTATAAATGTTTATAGAAATAAAATGAAATTTAATAAATTCCATTTTGATGTGAATTGTAAAATTTACTTGTTTGTAATGTGTTCAACATACTCAAAAAGTAAATTTTTTTGTTCGTAGAATATAACAATTATTTGTTATATTCTACATAAGAACATTTACCACAGTGATATCTATCAGGGTTTTTATGTAAACCTAGATAAACTCCTGGACCACACTTAGGACAGTGTTTTCTTCCTTCTTTGTGCATTTCCCACTTTTTTGATGGTTTAGTTGATGGTGCTTTTTCTTTTGATTTTGCCATTTTTAGATTTCCTCATTTAATTCTTTTTCATATTTACCAGCTTTAACATCTGCAATAAATTCTCTAGGAACTTTTCCGTCAACTTTAATACCAAGTGAATAACAAGTACCTGCAATTTCTCTAACTGCAGCTGATAAATCATTTGCTAAAAGTGAATCAAATTTCATTCTAGCTACTTTTTTAATTTGATCAATTGTCATATCTGCAACATAAGTTGTGTTAGGAGTACCTGATCCTTTAGCAATACCAAGTTCTGTTTTAATTAATTGTGATGCTGGTGGTGTTCCAATCTCAATTTCATATTCTTTAGTTTCAGTATCAACAATTACTTTAACTGGAACTTTCATTCCTTTAAAGTCTGCTGTTTTTTTGTTAATATCTGCAACAACTTGTCCGATGTTTACTTTTAGAGGTCCTAAAGCAGGCCCTAGTGGAGGAGCTGCTGATGCTTTTCCTCCTTCAATTAGTGTTTCTACAGTTTCTTTTGCCATTTTTCATAATAATGTATGTAAAAGGAAAAGTGCAAGAACGAAGTGTCTCTCACTTTTGCCATTTTTCATATTGAATAATGCAACCTTTCCTAAACTAGGATTTAAAGGTTAATGGTATTAAAAAGAATAATACCTAGTAAAAAGAAAGATAGAGTATTTATAAAACTATCAATAAAAAAAGAAACTAAGCAATAAAA
>CAKZOW010000119.1 GCA_937138345.1 uncultured archaeon
TTAGCTCCAGTAAATCCTAAATCAATTGCCTCATCTCTCAAATCATGGTAGGCAGTTAATCCTCCTCCATTATCATCATTCACAGGCTTAGCCTCCTCATTCAATGTAGGATTATGGATAATCTCAATGTTAGCATAACCAACCTGAGTTAATTTATCCTTTGATACATTCCATGCTCTATCATTGTACTTTACTAGAGTAGCTTTATGCTCAAACTCTAAAGTAGCTTTGTTTGCTACTGAATCCACTATAATAACGTGGTAAAAATCTTTCTCAGCCTCCAAAATCTCAGTAGGAATCTCAATAGGGTTTTCTCCTTTTAGATATTTCTTTAATCCTTTTTTTGCCGATTTTAGGCTATTTGCTGGTATCATTACTAATTTGCTCATTTGCGTATGTTTTTAGTTGTTCGTAAATCTTTGCTATCTTTTTATCCTCCTCCAATTTATCCCCAAACTCATTAATTGAGCCATTTTTTTGCTCAAACTTATTAACAAATGTAACTAATCTTTCTGAAATAATTAGCTCCTCCCTTGTAATAATTTGTTTTTCGTATTTGGATACCTTACCCTCACTAGTATCATAAGGGCATGGGTTTAATTTATTAATCAGCTTTAATCTTGTAATCTTATCAGGGTTTCCCTTGTATTTGGTTTCAATAAGCTGTAAGTAAATCAGCTCAACCTCCTCCATAGGTAATCCTGCCTCCTTTGCCTTTGTGAATTTGGCTTGTAACTCCTCCTCAGAAACTAAATACCACTCTGTACCATAATTTGCTGATACTTCTAATGGCTTATTCCCTACGGTTGCTAGTCCAATTGTTTTAACCTGCCACTCATACAGCTCATCTAAATTGGTCTTAATGTTTAATAGGATATTTGTTTTGCTCTCAAAAGAGCCTTTTATTTGGTACTCATTTACTGCCTCCTTTGTAATGGCATTATCTGTACCCACTACTTTATTTCTAATGTAGTTTTCAATTTTCTCTAATTTCTTATCTAGGTACTCTAAATTCCCTACATCATTTGAGATAAATCTAAATTTTCCTGCTGAGTGTGGCTCTCCCTCCTCTGATGGGTCTAGTATAATTTTAGCTCCTACTCCTACCTGATTCAATCCAGCACAAATCTCACAGTTTTTATGTTTTACATTCTCTTTCTCCTCAGTTCCTACAAAGTAAGTTTCTACCTCGTAAACTATACCATCTACACAATCATCTAAATTACACTTATTCCTTACCATTTCAGTAACAGGAAACGGTGCATAGTGGTCTGTATAAAATTTATAAATATCAAAATATTGCCACTCCTTAATTTTAGATAAAACTCCTGCTAATGGAGCTTTCCTATTTAATTTGGCTTTTGAATTTAATGGCTCTCTAATGAATAATCTAGCTGGGCAGTATCCGATACCATGAGCAATCTCTGTACCATCCTGAGAGATGTTACCCTCTTTATCTTTGATAAAAATATAGTAATGCTCCTCATCATATACGGCAATCCTTACCTCCTCATCTCCATCCTCATTAGTTGAGATTGAGTGAGTAAATGCTATGTATTCTAAATGGGTTTTATCTTTGCTTAATTCAAAATCCAGTAGCCTATCATTATCTACTGCAATAGGGTAAGCATTACCCTCATCATCTTTATCTATCACTACAATAGTGTTAGGTTTATTTTTCAAAACCTCCTTTCCTTTCTCCTCTATCCAGCTACTAATTTTCAGCCTATCTAAAAGCTCCTGCATTTTTACTCCTCCATTTTTCTCTACTGTTTTAGTGGAAAAATATGAGTTTCCTGCATTGAAAACTTTATACAAATCATTCATTAAGCTGTTAGTAATTTCTACTACACTCAATGGAAATTGTATAAATTGGGTAACTCTTTTTTCTGTCTCTGTACTAATAGCTTTCTGCATGAACTCAGTAAACTCTTTCCATGAGCTTTCTGTTTTCATTTCCTCCTCAAACTTTGATTCAGTAAAAAGGCGTAATCTACTTTCGTACTTACGCCCTAATAATACTGCATCTCCGTTAATAGGTTTTTCAGCTATTTCCTGAGCTTTACTTTGGGATAATTTCATTGTCCTTAAATTGGTATTTAGCATCATTAATACTCCAACCTTTTACATCTCCATTATCTGCCTCTAATCTCAAAAGTGCTAAAGCGTGTGCCATTTCTAACACTACCTCCTCTCCTCTTGAATTTTTCATTTTGATAGGCTGTGGCTTAGCCTCTTTTTTGTTTTTATTTTTCATGATTCAGGTTTTAAATGTCATAAATTGGGTCAAAATCTGCTGGAGTAATGTAGTTAAGGTTTTCACTCCATCCCTCAGGTAAACTAAACCTCATGGTATTGGTATCCTTTGTTCCGTAACCTGCATTCCCTCTATCAGAGAAATGGTAGCTACTCATTTGAAATCCTTTTACTCTAGCCTCCCCCTTAATCTCTTGGTAAGCAATTCTCCCACCTTGTAGGAAAAAATACACTTCTACCTCTTTACATTTGATAGCTTTTAAGGCTTTCTCCTGTGCTGGTAGCAAAGATTTGAATGATGCTGAGAATACAGATGGGTTAGTACCTGTTACCAATTCAACCCCATCAAAAGTAGAGTTATCTCCTCCTCCCTCAGTAATGGCATCTCCTGCCTCTATTTGTGGGTCTCCTCCTACCCTTGGAGAGAATACTATTTTAGTATCATCTACGGCAGTTTTTCGGGCAGTCCAATCAGCTTTGGTATCAATTTGAGCGTTTAATGCTGTGGCTGGCACACCATTTCCAGCTCCTCCAGTTCCATCTGCTGAATCCCAAATTACTTTACCTTTTGTGGCAAATGCAATCCTTTGGATTTGTTTCATATCAAATGGGCAATTTGAATCAGGAATTTCTTTTAAAATCCCATCATCAGGGCAATTACAATCCATAATTTTTAGTTTTTAAATGTTATTAATTAATTTATGTTTAATTGCCTATCCCCTAACAATAATAAACCAAAGGTAACAAATAAAATTAAAAATTATTTTTTTTCCTCTATTTTTTCCTGCTCCTCCTCTTTTAATTGCTCATCAGTTTTCTCCTCCTCCTTTGTTTCTCCTGAGGTTTCAGTAGTTTTAGTGGTCTCTGTTTTTTCCTCAGCTTTCTCCTTACTCTTTATCTGCTCCTCAATAGATGGAGCATTATCATTATTACTAGCTTTCTCCTCTCCCTCAGTATAAGGTACTGATAAATATTTTTGGATGAGCTGTAATGTTTTTTTCTCATCTGCATCCAGCCTATCTACATCATATCCTAATGCTGATAATCTAGTTAGGAACTCCCTGTATGCCGTTTCAGTTTGCACCTCCTCTCCTTTTACTGTTAGCCTCATCTCAGCTAAATCCTCAATCTTTCCCTCTATCATAGACTGATGGAAACCTAAAAATCCATAATAGGTCATGGTTAAATGACTATTCATTGATTTGGGCATTGTGTTAAATCTTATTTTTGCTTTCATTTTGCGAATTTTATTTTAACAAATATACTCTTTCTATCCGTTTTTTTCAGGTAATGTAAATCCTTTCAGCTCTCCGTATGCTTTATTCAAAATATACCAATCATTCTCATCCTTAAATCTTAGATGCACAGTACCCTTTTTAAAACATTTTATCTCAAAGAAACTCATATCATACCAAACGCCACGCTCTAAACCTTTTTTATCATTAAATAAATCTCTGATTTTTAGCTGTGAATCATAGTTACATCCAGTTAAATTACACAAAACTTTAATTAAGTCATTTACTCTTTTGTAATTGGCTCTATAATTTAGGGTTAACTTTCCACTATTGCCCCACGTTTCCTCTACCATGTAATTTATGATAAATTTCCTGTTTAACATATATCCTGAGTTTGTTACCCATCCCTCTACTCCGTACCTGTTTTCTTTTGTATGCTTAGTAAAATGGTCTATTGTTTCCTCTAAAGCTCTATCTAAACTATTTTGCCTAGTTCCTACGATAATATCAAACATCCTGTAAATGTTTTTCATTGTGAAAGGAATGTTACTTTGTTTTTGGCAAAATATATTTATATCCTCCATAACTCCTGAGGTAACATATTTATCTAATTTCATTTTATTAAAAACGCTCCTCCATGCCTTAACCTGTAAATCTTTACAAAATTGAGCTACATCCTTTATAGTGTTATTATGACCAAATATAAATTTTACCTCAGAATCATCAGGAGTTAGATTATTTAGTTTCTCAGTTTCCTCATTTATTTTCTTAAAAGATTTTACTGCATCTACATACCTGTTAACAATATTTTGAATCTCATTATAGGGCATTACTCCACTCTCTGTATTTACATACTCCTCCTCTGTAAAAAATCCATCAAACTTTATATTATCATTTACTACTGGCTTATAAAGCTGAATAAATCCAACCTCTACATTTGTTTTCCTCTCAGAATCACTAAAACAATCCCCAAAATTTACAGATACTCCATAGTTTTTAACCAATGAGCTTAACTCTGAGTATCTACTCTCATTTTCTACACTTTGCCAATTACATAAAGCAAATATCTCAGCTCCCTCAGGAGCTATGTTAAAAGCATGGATTATATGCCTATCAGCTCTATCAAAAGGAGGATTCATTATTATCATATCTATATGGCTCACATCCTCAGGATTTGCATCCAAAAAATCACTACCAATCAAATTCCCTTTATCTGCTACAATTTTCTGTAAATCCTCATTCAATTCATAACAGTAAACGCTTTTAGCTCCATTCTCTTTACAAAAATCTATAATATCCCCCTTTCCTGCTGATGGCTCTAAGACTGTTTTATTAAAACAGTCAAAGTTCATCATCTCAATAACCTCTTTAGGAGTTGGGTAAAAATTCTTATCAAACATCTTTTTTCTATTTTTTAATTAATAACCTAATGCTTTTAACATCCCCATAGCTAAATGCTGTAAGTAATGAAATACATCCCCATTCATAAAATCTATCTTAACTAAAGTATTTTTAATTTGTGAATGGTAATCTTTTGCCTCAGCTATGTAATCCACTAACATCTCATAAGTAATACCATAATGCCCCTCAATTTGTAGCTCTGTACTTAATGATGTTCCTTTCTCTGTAATTAAATTGATTAAATAAGTTTTCATAATTTGTGCCTTTTGTTTGTTTGTATATTCAAATGTACTACAAAAAACTTTATAAAAAAACTTTTGAGCCTTTTTTATTTAAAAAATTCAATATTTTATTTTAAATATTATATATTATATATAAAACTAATTTTTTAAACCATGCCTTTCCTGCCAAATATGAGCATCCCTGCATCCCTGCCATGCTCATTAGTAATCCCTTTCCAGCCTGTTACAGCTTTAAATCTATTCTTATCCCATTTGGTTATAGATTTGGATGGGCGTACAAACTTATGAGGGATTTTAGCCTCAACTAAAAACTCCTCCCAAATCTTACAATCTCTTTTAACTGAACCTGCCCCCTGAGCTTTAGCCTTTGATGTATTGTATTGAACCTGCCTAGCATCCTCAACTATTACGCTCTTTATTCTATCTCTGAGCTGATGCACCTGCCTAATAGCATTTAAAATAGTACATGATGATACTGAGATAAATTTACTCTCTCCAGTATCCCAAATAGCTATTCCAGTATTTACTCCTGCATCAATTCCAATTAATAGTTCCTTTGTTTTTCTCTCTAAGCTCATGTATTACTTTTTGCTCTGTATGTACTCTATTATGATACCTAAAGATAGTAAAACCAATCCAGCATTCAGTAGGCTTACAAATGCAGTTTCCTCCTCCTGCATAATGGTCTAAATCTCCATCATTGGTAGGATACATATCCATAGTAAGCCTATCTCTATCTTTTTTGGGCATCTTATCCATTAGGTAAATCTTTTGGCTCTAATACTCCAAACATTCTATTTGCCTGAACTGGTACAGCATCATTAAACTCCCTCCTATCCACTATCATTCCATCTCCTTTCCTTACTCCTGCAAATCCTGAGGCATTCAAACCTTTTACCCAATCAGCCAATCCTATTAACTCCTGAGCTTTCAAAGTAAATACAGTATGCTTATTTCCTATAACCTCAATATCCTGTATAAAATGGCTCAATCCTGATAGGCTATTATTTCCTATTTGCTTTCCAATAAAACAGCCATCTCTAAATATTACCTCATACCTTATATTAATATCTCCATGATGATAAATATCTCCCTCAAATATCTCTACCTGATTCTTATCTATCATTCCTGTAAACTGGCAAAGAGTTTCAGCTCTTATCTCTCTCCAGTTATCCTGAGATATTTCCATATAAATATTTCGGGATTTTCTTTTAATCAATCCCCCTCCTATTGTCATTCCATGTATCCACTCATTACTAGATACTCCTACTGCCTTAAATTTAATTTCTCTTTGCATAACTTATTTTATTTTATTTCTATCTAAAAGTTTCTCCCTCCCTCCACATTTTTCTTAAATGCTCAGGCTCTTTGTGAATATCAAAGCAAATAGCATTACTCTCCTCATCAAATACCTGATAATCTAAAATATTATCTACTGCTACATGATGCCTCTCAGGTAGCTTAGATTTTATTATTTCCCTGCCTGCATCATTTATTTTGCCATCTATGGAATCCAGCTCTATTACCTCTCCTCCATTTATTGAAAATTGTACTTTCATAATCTTATTTTTTGTTAAATCTAAACACGTGCCACACATATCCATTAGGCATTAATACAGTTCCTAAAAACTTTCTAACCCCATCCTCTCTATCCACTATTGCATTACCTGTACCAATTACCTCAATCTGTACATCCTCCCAATCATCCAATCCTATCTCTACTACTGCCCAAATATAAATATCATCTCCCTGCCTATGAGCTGATAAAATAAATGCTCCTTTTGGCATTTTTATTAACTGATGCTCCAAAACCTCTACTTTGTACTTAAATATTTTTTTCATCCCCCTTTATCTAGTAGTTAGTATTTCCTCAGATAAATCATCCTCTGAGGCGTGTAATTTAAAATCCTCTACACACTCCTCAAAGCTCATCCCATCCTCATCCATAAATCTCCTCTCAATGCAGATAGTGTTACCATCCTCATCTTTGAATTTAATTTCACTCCAAAAGATTCTGAGCTTATTGGTTACTCTATTCTCTAATAAATCATTGAAATCTTTTGCCTTTACTGTTTCTCCTACTACTCTGTTACAGAATACTACGAACGCTTTTAATTTTGAATTTGCCATTTTGTGCCTTTTTTTTATTTGTTAACCTATAATTTAATTATTTAATGTCTTTTTTTGATACTGGCATGAATCTACCATTAGAACCTGAGAAATAAAAATACCTCAAACCTGCTTTAGTAATTTTTGCGTAAACATCAAAAGTTTTACCATTTGAGAAAGTTACTGTTTTGTTAGTTGTGTTCATTGTAGCATTCATAATAATCTGTTTTTCTTTGTTTGTATATTCAAAAGTAATATAAATTTTCTTATAAAAAAACTTTTGAGGCTTTTTTATTTAAAAAATTCAATATTTTATTTTAAACATTAGATAAATTATTTAAAACTAATTTTGATAACTTACTCCTCCTTTAGCTGTTTTAATCATATACTGATGGATAGCATAGCATAATACATCTACCATATCATCATGAGTACCATTAGGAAATGAGGCACATTGGTCTATAAATTTTTTATTCCATCCTCCCTCTACCAATACTATCCTCTCACTAGCTAGGAATGGCTCGCTATTCTCTACTCTATTGAGTTTACCTAATGCTACATCTTTGTTATTTACTTTCCTAGTATTGTATCCTCCATATTCGACTTTAGAGAGCATGGATTTAAGTGGATGCCCTGAGGCTTTCAATTCTATAAAAACGCTACTCCTTTTGCTCCTATGATGCTCTTTAGTGTAAGATGGAAAGTATTTGAGCAACTCATACAGCTCTTTCCTAACTCCCTCACAATTGAAAATATAGAGTTTCTTATCAAATTTATTATAGTAGCAACTTAATAAACCTGTCTCATCATTTTCTGTTTTCTCAGTATATGCCCCATCAATAAAGTAATCAGTAGCTACTGAATCAGGATTAAATGGTAGCTCCTTATGCTTAATAATCTGAAACCACTCCCTTTTAATCTTATTTCCATCCTGAGCTGATGGGCGTTGCTGGTCTAATGATTGAAATCCTGTGGGATTTATACGCCTCCTCTTTCTGTATTTCTCAGCTGAATGCCTAGCCTCCCATAATGCCTCATCTATTTCTCTAGGGTCGTTAATATCTAATGCCTGCTCTATTGGCTTGGTTGCCTCCTTTAGAGCTGAAAATGCTAATATAGTCCACTCATCTGCCTCAGTTTTATCATAATGTTTGTTATTTGGGTCTAGGATACGCCCAGCAATATCATCCTCATGCCATCTAGTAAATAGTAGTAATTGTTTTGAATCATTGTGCAACCTAGTTAAAAATACATCCTGATACCACTCCCAAACCTTATCTCTAATTGTAGGAGAGTTTGCCTCAGTCCTATCCTTAAATGGGTCATCTATAATACCAATATCTAAAGGAGTTCCTGTAAGAGCTGAGCGAACTCCTACACTCTTAAAAAATCCTCTATGCCCTACGGTTTCAAATATGTGCGTATTTCTCAGCTCCCCCTTTGCAGTCCAATCTCCTACACTATTTAGCCTAGTATCAGGAAATAGCTCCTTATACTTTGGCTCATCTATGATATTTTGGCAATCTCTATTGAATCCAGCTGATAAATCCATTGCATAGGATGCTACTCCAATTTTTAACTTTGGATTTTTCCCTAAGGCATAAGCTGGAAAACGCCTACTAGATAGCTCAGATTTTCCATGCTGAGGAGGCATAAAAATCATTAGTTTTTTTATATCCCCATCATATAATTTCTGTAAAGCATTACATACTATGACATGAAACCATTGAAAATCATAATCAGTCTTAGTGTATTGCACAAATCTGCTAAATTGATTTTGTGCTTTGTATTTTAGTATCTCATCCTGCTCCCTGCTAATTTGTATTAAATCAGTTCTATTCACTTTCCTCCTTTTTAATATCTAGGCTATCATCATCTAATAAATCATTTATCTTACTGTTATTCTCTAAAACCAATGCCTGTATCTCCTCATCAGTTTTACCTTTTAGAGCCTCATGTGGGTTTTTAATCTCAATACTATCCCCATATCCTCTATCCTTTGCTTTGGCTTTCAAATGAGTTACCAATGCTCCAAAATGTGGCTTAACTTTCCATCCTATAAACTCTCCTCCTACTCCAGTTTTAGGCACTCCCATTCTCAGTAATTTTAGCCTCTCCTCAGAATCATCTACATCAGCCTGAAATAATGCCTCACAATCTGCATCAAATACAGCATCATCTTTCCTCCAGTTGTAATAAGTTTTTCTCTCAATGTTTATAGCCTTGCAAGTTTTGGAAATATTGTAATTTTTTTTCTCTAGGATATTTAAAAACATTTCCTTTTTTGTTTCTCTATTATCTGCCATGCCTTTGATTTTGAATTTTTGTGTAAATAGTGTAATTATATTCAAATATAAGATATTTTATAATTTTAAATAAAATATTTAGTTTTTTCCATAAAAAAAAGGAGCATCTATTAAATGCTCCTTTCTCTAATTATTAATCATTCCATTAACTCCAAATCCATTTTCTACTTATTCGTATCAAATACTCATTCTCATTAGTGGCTTTTTTGTTTCCTGAGAGCCTCCTCTCAAAACTCTCTCCTGTTATTCGTTCCATACTCCCCCTATTGGCTAAACTGGTCTCATTACCTCCTAGTATTCTAATTGGAATGGTTTTGGTATTGGTCTCTGTACCTATGGTAAATGAATTATCTATTGGATAAGGTATAAATGCCTCCGATTTTTCAAAACAATTTTCATCAGTTAAAATATCTATCAAACCTACTACTCCACAATTATCACACTTTCCTATAAATTCTGAATTGAATTTTGATACAAAAGCATTTTTTACATGGTAATCAGTTTTAAGTACCGATACTATGGCATCAGCTGAATCTCCATAAACTACTATATTCACATTAGTAGGCTCTCCATTGAATAGCTGTGGAATGTGGTTTTTAATAATTACTGCAATTCCATCAACTTTATCCATTGTGGGTACTTCAATAAAATCATCTGCTACTTTGTCGGTTACACTAGATGCAAAGCTAGCGTTTGATGAGAGCATTAATACTACTCCCAGCAAAATCATTGTTATTTTTTTCATAATCCAAATATAGATAAAAAATGCCATATAATAAAAAAGCTCCCAAACTGAATCAACAGGGGAGCTTTTTTAAGCTACTACAAAAAGGAAAAAGGCACTTTCCTAACGAGTGGAGTACAAATATATAATAAATTATCCTAAACCATCAGCAACATCACAAAACTTTTTAGCGTGTACCTCACTATAATCTCTAAAAACCTCCTCAGCTCTTTCCTTACTTGTAAATGACAATGTACTACTAATTGTTTTCCCTATATCATTGTTGAATATAGTTGTTTGCTTTACTGTGTACTCCTGTAATGGATTTGATGATATTTTTAACAAAACCTGCCTCCCATTTTCCATCTCTAATATCCTAACAAATTTAGTAGCTGGTTTTGGCAAATCATCTAGGGAGAAAACTAGTGCATAACAAAAAACCTCTCCATCCTCCATTATTGAAAACTTTGAATGATTCGCATTAATAAATAAATCCCATGTTAAATCAGGATTTGATTTAGGAGAAAATGTAGCATTTAATCCTACTCCATTTTTTACTTTTCTCTTTCTACGGTCATACTTTCCTTTGGAATTTATGTAAACCATAACTCCATTATCAGCTCCAATCTCATCATCTAATGCTCCCTCCAATATTAATAAATCATCTGATGCTCCATAGGCTATCACTAAATTATTTTCTTTGGCTTTCTCTGTGAGAGTTTTACTTATGCCATCTCCGTACTTAATGCCATCTAAGGCTTTTGCTAATTCCTCTTTATTCATTTCTTTATGTTTAGTTTATAAAATACTGCTCCTAATTCTATTATAAAGTCTCCTTTCTCTACCTCTACTAGCAATCCATTGGAAAATTTTATTGTTTGCTTTACCTGAGAAACTCTAAAACCTTTAAAATCTACTAAAAATTGTGGCTTATCATGCCCATATCCATTAACAAATTTCACATGATTATAATCCCTAGGCTCTCCATTCTTATCAAATAAACGGCTCTTTATCCAATTACTAGGCTTTCTAAATTCCTCTGTTTTTTCTCCAGTTACCATTACATCAAATGGCTCTTCCCCTAGAGATAAAAATAATGTATCATCTTTTTTCATTGTGCCTAGCTTTTTGTGCCAATTTTCTTATCCTCCAGCTTAATTATATTGTATAATTTCCTCTTTAGCTGTGCCAAATAATCAAATCTCTTTTTATTATTCATTGTTGTACCTCCCAAATCTCTATTAACATAAGTATAAAACTGCCTCCATTCATCAATAGAAATCTCCTTTACTGCCTCTCCCATTGCTTTCATGCTTTCCACTACTTTCTTATCATTCTCTATCATAAAATCCTGAAAATTTACCAAATTACCACTCCATTCATTATCAGGCTTTATACCTCCATTCCAATAATCAGTACAATCTATTCCTAAATTACATTGTGGGCAATCTACCTCTAAATCTACTACCTTATTTCCATTGCAAAAATTACAATTCTTTTTATCAGATTTTTTAAAATCAAAATTATCCATCCAAATCATTAAAAACAGGAGTACCATTGTTAAAATCCAAATAGATTCATAGCTATCAAAATATTTTGATGCTATCACATAAAATCCCTGAAATTACCATAAATAACCTCTTTCTAAATTTCTCTGTATTTGTTTTCATTTTGCCTTTTTATTATGACCTGCCTCAAATCCCATCCTCTTAATAATATCTATTCTCAGGATTTTTACTGCCTCTTTTATTCCTAATTTGTTCAATACCCTCCTATTGTTATAATTACCATCTTTAGGCTTATAAACAACCTCTTTTATCTCTCTCTTTTTTCCTTTGTGGAGTACAGTTAAATTACAGTAAACTATTTCTCCATCTGCTACTTTATCTCCCTCCATCTTTACCTCTTTCAAACCATACCTCTATTTCTCTCTGATTCTATACCAATCAATTTTAAACTTTTTAGCCATCCAATCCATTATAACTCCTCCTAATCCAATACAGGTAAAAATTATTATAGGATAAGAGAGAAATAGAGCAAAGAAAAACACTTTAACTCTATTTTTTTTCCAGTAAACTAATGTACTAATAATGGCTACTGCCAAACTAACTCCCCAATAAATCTCCATAATTATACTTTTTTAAGTGGCTGAGCCTCTTTTTTAAATTCCAGCTTATTCTCTTTCATCAATACAGCTATCTCCTCCATAGCCTTTTTTCCTATGCCTTTTTTGACACTAAATTCTTTTTGAGTAAAAACAGTAACATCATCCAAAGTTATTATCTCCAGCTCTGATAGAGTGTTAAATAATTTGTTTGACAACCTGCCTGCATCAAATAGAGTAGAAACCTGCAAACCTGCCAATCTCTCTCTCTCATCAATTTCATCCTGAGACTTTAGAGCCTCAACTGTAAGCTCCAGCATTTGCCTAATATGTTTATCTCTTTTAGCTGAGAAAAACAGAGCCTCTATTACTGCTCCAGCATCTCCAATCATACCACCACTAAAATCTCCATCTATTGCTAAATGGCTCATTGATGAGATGCCATATTTTTTAGCAATATCCATCAATTGCCTTTTAACCTTACCTGCCTCTCTATTGAAATTCTGTTTAGCTTTTTTCTTATTCTTATCTGCTCCTCTCCTAGCACTTCTACCCTCTCCCTTTTTAGGGATTAATGTAGGCTCTTTTTTCATTGGCTCACAACCTTTATAGCCTCCCATTATTTCCTTACTCAATTCACATCCTACACTTAATCCTTTATTTGATTCACTCATTTTATCTATGATTTTTTAATTTATAATTCTACTAATCCCTCCTGCATTTTATCAAAAAATGTTTTCCTAGTTTTTGATTCAAACATATAAGGATTTACTGTTATTCCTATTACCTCTAATTTTTCGCACAAATCCTCAATATCTGCCAATTTCACTCTTTGCCAAATTGCATCCAGCTCACTATGCTTATTTTTCAAATGTTCATAAAGGAACTCCAAATGTACTAGGCTGTATTTTTTCTTTTTTTTATTCAGCTCCTCCCTAATTTCCTCTAGCCTTTCAAATGTTTTTACTCCATCTACCTCCTCAGCTATTTCCTGCATTGGTCTAAAATCCACTTTAATAAAATCCTCTTTTGATTGAACCATATCAGCCATTTCTTTAAGAGCTTTCAAAACTCCCTCAGGTACATCTCCCCCTTTTATTATTTGAATATCTACGTTTTTACCAAAATTTAGCCTATCCCTACTAATTATCTCCTCTCTAGCTTTTAATCTATCTGAATCCTTACTATCTCCAGTATATCCTCCTTTCCTTAAACCTCTAACCTCCTCTCCTCTTTCTAATCTGCAATCATCACAATCACAAACCTCCTCTTTTTTCTCATCAGCCTTTTTTGATTCTGCTGGATTTTTTGCTCTTAGCTCTTTTTTTAACCTGTACAAAACGCTAGAGTAGCAAACAAATACAACCCCTGTAAATACTCCTGCCTCATAACAAACTCCAGCTATCATAACTGCAAACAATACAGGAAACTTATACTTTTTAATTAATTTTTTCATGATTCTTATTTTATAGATTTTCCCAAACTCCTAGAGTAGCATAGCAATCTCCTAAAGCTCTATGCTCATCCTGATTTACTACTCCAAATTTCTCAGCCAATTCAGGTAATGAGTTACCTCCTTTCCCAAATTTATCTCTAGCTAAAATCAATGTATCAATCAGGAAATCAAAAGTAAATCCATCTCCAAAACGGCTCATAAAATACTCTACCCACCTCTTATCAAATGATTTTACATTATGCCCTACAATTGTATCAATATCCCAATTTTTCAGGATGTTTAAAATGGCAACTCCTACCTCCTCAGCCTCCAATCCTTTCTCCTCCATCTCATCCAAATCAATTCCATTAACCTGCATTGCACTCTCTTTATAAGATACAAACTCATTACCATCCTCTCCTATAAATTGTGGCTCTCTTTTGTATGGCTTTATCAATGTAGTAAACTCCTCCTCCACATTTAAGGAACTATTTACTATCAATACTGCTATCTCACAAATCCCATTTTTTTCTTTACTGAAACCTCCTGTTTCAATATCAATGATGGCGTAATTTTTACTGCCCATTTCTTTTTTTTGTGCCTCTTTTTTTTGCATGATTTATCTGTTTTTTGTTAATCTCTAAATACTTTTATCTCTTTTGAACTAGACCCTAAAATAGTCTCAATCATTTCATCATCAATAATACCACCTCTTTCTAGTAATACCTCATTCCTTTCAATAGTTACCACCTCCTCAGTATCCTCATCTATAAACTCCTCATTCCATGTACGCAAAACTCTACTCCCCAATCTCTTTCCTTTTGCTAGCTCTAGGTTTTTTGAATTTACTTTTATAGTGTATTTCCTGAATGATAGAGAAATTGCACCCAATGCTTTCATGATGGTATTATTTCTATCCTCCATTTCTGATAGCTTAAAATCTATATCTTTTTGCTCCTCAAAGCTCAGAATAACTATATTATCAGGGTTTCCAATATCACTATCACTCCAATTTTTTCTAATGATAATATCTGCTAATGGTTTCTCTTTGATGCTGGTAATTTTTACCTCTCCATCAGAATCACTAAGATAATCCAGTAATTGTATAGTGGCTCTTTTTGTAGTCTCATCAGCTACTAAATAACTAAATGAAATCCACTTATCTCCATCCACTTTCATTTTTACCTTAGCCTCAAACCACTCATAATCATCCTGCTCATGCAAGTAAACCAAATCCTCATAAGATTTATGAGTTAAGCTCTTAACATAAAAATCTTTAATATCCATCCAATCTACCATATACTTAGTTAAATTGGTTTCTGCCTCAGTAAATGTTAAGGCATCAATTAAATAGCTGTATGTACTTTCTTTATCAGCTCCCTCCTCCTTATAGGTAATTTTACCCTCAAATAATTGTTTCATTTTAAAATAGTGTTTTTTGATTTGAAATGTAAGCATCTACTTTTTTCTCTAATTGCTTACTCTTTACTAAAATTGTTTTATCTCCAGTTCTGAAATAGGAAATCTGTGCCTCCCTCATTTCTTTAACTAATTTCTTAAATTCTGAATACTCCATTACGCCTCTTTTTTCTTGTAAACCATTGCCCTATACCTAAACTCATTATTAATAGTATCATCTAAATACCTCTCAATAATTCCCTCTCTCAACATTTTAACTCCAATATCTTTAGCTACCTCCCTATCTATTGACTGCATTTGCTCTACTCCCACCTGTTTCCCAATAACTTGCTTTGCCTCTATAATAAATGGCTCATAGGTTTCACATGGAATTTTAGTTTGATTCAACTCAGCCAAAATCTTAATAGATTCATTAACAATAACTCCCCCTAATAATTTCTTCATCATCATAGGATTATCATTTGCACTACCTACAATTGTTTTTAACAATTCAACTACCTGTAACTCTGTATTAAAATCCATATTTCTCTTTATTTGTTTTACAAATGTAAATAAAATATATTAAAAATTATATATTTTATATAATTATTTTAATAATTCCTTTCTAGCAATTGTAATTATTGCATCCTCTACCTCTGTATTTTCTAAAGTTCCTTTTAGTTTGTTGAGTAATTTACTGGCTACCTCCTTATCCTCTTTTGTGTTAAAAATTAACTTATAAGTGAATATTTTTGGAGAAATATCTATATCCTGCTCAGGGTCTAAATGTATATCCTTAGCCACTTCAACCGAAAACCCACCATCTACTAAGTAATCCTCTGTATAATTCTCTCTGAGAGCTTTAAAATCATTTATCCCTACTATATTCTCATTCATTCTCAAATAAACATCTACCTCCTCAGATTTTGTTAATTTTTTGGATGGGTAAGAAACTACCACCTCCTTAATCTTTAAATCTAAAAGAGCTTTATACCTCAGATGCCCATTTAATATAGTTCCATCTGTATTTATTACCAAAGGCTCTAAAACTCCATCCTTTGAAATTGTAGCTTTCATTTTAGCTAAATCCAGTAATGAGTAATCCCTAAGCACTCCTCCAAACTCTTTCAGCTCAGATACTTTCATACTCTTTATATTCCATTCTAATTTTTTCATAAAACTGATACTAAAAATTGTATTAACCTCTCCCCATCAGATTCTAGCTCAGGTAAATCTAAATTTAATTTACTCATCAGCTCCTCCATAACATCAAATTCACTCTCTGAGCCAAATTTAAAATTTATCTTATGCTTTCTCTCCCTCTCAATGTATTTCTCCTCATCATCTAACTCAACTTTATCAGATTCAAAATAAATCTTATCTAGTCCAAACCCTAAACTCATCAGCTTTTTTGGCTCTAAATTTTCATTCAGCTTATCAATGTTAAATTCTGAGTAAATACTATTACTGAGTAATGAGCAAACCTTAAAATCCCTCTCTGTTAATTTCTTTTTTGCTACAAAACATTTAACCTCCTCAATCCCCAGCTCCATTAATGCCTTTTTTCTAGCATGACCTCCTACAATAGTTAAATCTGAATCACAAAAAAGGAAAACAATTACTCCAAATTGGGTAATGCTCTCCTTTAAATCCCTCAATCCTTTATCTGAGTGGATACGTGGGTTTAATTCCCACTCTTTTAAATCCTCAACTTTTATGGATTTTAAAATAAAATTATCTGTTAATTTTTTAGCCATGTGTAAGCTCTAAATATTGATTTTTATAATAACTAGGATGCCTAGAAAAATGATTTGCTAAAGATAGCCTCATTGTTCTCCTAGCCTCTTTTATTGGTCTATTTGAAAATAAAACAAATTCAGCTAATTTATCTTTCTCAAAAATAGATTCTGATTTTAACCTAACCTTGTTAATTACATTGGATTCATAAGGAGATAGAGTGCAATCCTTATAAACTCTCTCAAATTCTTTGGTAATGTATTTTTTATCATTCTCAAATGATACCTGCCTTTCTTTTAATTTCCAAATAACATCCCTTTCAATAGAGATAATTACATTGATGTAAATTAATTTTTTCATAGTTGCTTTTTTTTGTAGTTATCAAAACTAATAATTTTATCTAATAAATAAAATATTTTATTTACTTTTTTAAATTAATTGTTAAGATATAACCCATATCTCTAGCCCATCCAGCATAATCAGGCTCAAAATGAATCCTCCTAGGATGGCAATCCCCACAACAAGCCATAAAATACCTAACATCATACAAAAGCTCTCCATTTCTCCCAGCCTTATGATGTAGATTATTTGAATTATTATTACATCCATCTACCTCACAAACTTTATTTTCCTGTAAATATCTATCCCTTATTGGAGTGTATTTAGCATACTCCTGTAACTTTTTTACACTCATTGGAGCAATTCTTTTAGGCTTTGCTTTTGGCTTTACCAGCTCTCTCTCTTTTGCTCGTTTCTGATATTCTAAAGCCTTATTCCTTTTGTAATGATAAATGCACTCAGGAGGCTTAACCCTTGCTAGCCTTACCTCCTTATACTCTCCACTTTCTGAGCATTCTGTACAAACTCCATATTTAGCTTTCATCATTCAAAGATTTTACTATTTCAGCAATTTTCTCCCTATCCTGCTCCTCATCAGCTATTACATCATTATAAACATCCATATCAATAGCTAATTCAATTTGGCTCTGTACTATATCCTCCATTACACTAGGTTTCAAAGCATCTACCTCCCAGCTTACTGCTCCAAATTTATCTACATAAGCCTTTGCCCTAGGGTCTTTTACTTTGGCTGGATTTGGAGGAGGATTGTATTGCTCAATCTGCTCCATAGTTAATCCAATTGGAATTATTTGAAAATGATGATTAAAATAAGCTCTTTCATAACAAAACCCCTCCTCTCCATCACTATACATTCTTTTACAATTTGAATCATTATGGTAACTCCAGCAAATATCTGTATAGGTTTCCTCTCCATCCTCCTCATCAATTTCCATTGCCCAACTATCAATTTTTTTCTCCAGCTCCTCCTTTCTCTCTCCATCCACAAACATAAACATCAGCCTATCTCTAATATCCCTAATCATATCTAATCCTGATGGGTCATGGTCTCCAAAATACAAAATAGTTACTTTCTCTCCTTTTGCTATTTTTCTAAAAAATCTTTTATAAGCTCCATAAATTGCAGTAGAGGATGTATAGCCTTTATTTACTACCAAAGTAATCCCATAATCTGATGTAACTCCTTTCAAAATGCTACTAATTGCATCTTTCTCAGTCCAAACCTCTACATGGTTTTTTTGATTTTTCTGCCTGTTTAGCCTGTATCCATCAGCTGTATAACTCAAAGCATCAGCAATACTATTCTCATAGTATGGAGTGGATGGAACTCTACCCCTATCCTCAAATACATCCCAATCTACCATTCCTGAATAAACCACCTCATCCTTTAAACTGCTGAGCTTTTTATACACTTTATCCTTATTTGGTATCAAATCCTTTCCTACCAACTGATAGTATAGCTGTCTCAGGGTTAAAACATAACCTCCTCTCCTGTATTCATTACAAACCTCAATAATTGAATTAATAATATCTCTTTTTTGAGCTTTCCAGTACATTTTAGGCTCTCCCTTATCAGCTATATTCATATTTATAGCTCCATCTAATTTTATATTTCTAAACTGCTCTTTCATTTTGATTTTTTATGATGATTAATAGTTTTCTCTTTTGTTTCAAATACTTTATCCCCTCCTCTTAATTGAAATAAATCCCCAAACATTCTCTTTGCCAATCTGTAAAAACTGCTCTCCTCTTTTTTTACTAACATAAATCCTGAGCATTGTAAATCTGTTTTTTTTATGGCAAACGAATGAATCAGCATTTAACATCTCTCTCATCCTATCCTCTCCTAGCCATCCATCTAAAGTATCTTTCCTAAATGGGCAGTTACTACATGGAGTTTTAGTACAGGGCAGTTTATTTACTGGGTTTATCATCAATCTCTCTTTTAGTGTAAAATTTCTCCTCATTATACTCATCTTTCAATAATGCTATCCTCTCTCTCATTTCCTCACAAATCCCTTTCATAGCAAATAGAATATTATAATAACTATCATAAATTGCCTCCATCTCTACTACTTTTTTAATCTCATCCTCTACATTGGCTCTAGCCTGCCAATCAGCTTTAGTAGTTCCTTTGTATGAAAAATCTACCCTGAATTGATTTTTTTTAATCTCTAAATTTGCCTCAGCCTCCTTAAATTTAGTTTTTGCTCTTACCATTTCTTTAGTAACATCAAAAATATAAACTCTCATCTGTTTATGATTATAGGAAATCTCTGTAATGGCAGTAGAATCCCTGCCCAAACCTTTATACCATTCAACTATATTAGTTGCTCTATCTAAACTATTACTCATAATCCTCTACTTTTATTGATTTTTCAATTAAATCCTCTAAATTTTTCTTTTGCTTTTTTGTTAGTGGCATCAACTCTCCTAAATATTCAACTTTATAAATATCTATCTCTACTACCTCTCCAATAACATCAGATGATGCTGGAGTATCTCTATCTCCAAAATCCATTTCCACAGTCTGCCTAGCACTATACTCAAAATTAATAGCCGTTTCCTCTCCTAAAATAGAATCATAAACTAAATAGCAATCTACATCATAACAGCTATACTCTTTTATCCTACCATTGCCTCCCAGCTCTTTCCATTGCAGATAAAACTCCTCCTCAGCATTTCCAAAATGCTTTAGTAATTTGTTGAATTTTTTGTTAGTATTTTTCATTTGTGCCTTTACTTTTTGTTTTCTTAATTCAAAAGTAACATAAAAAACTTTATAAAAAAACTTTTTAGGCTTTTTTATTTAAAAAATTCAATATTTTATTTTAAATATTGAATATTATATTTAATCCTTATTTTTTGAAAGGTTTTTTAAATAGACTTTATTAGCTATCTGATTCTTTACTCTTTCACTCTCATAATTTCTCTCCCCTTTCTCCTCATGGTACTTATGTTTCTCAGATTTTCTCATACTCCTAGCTCCTGCCACATTGCATCTACTATCAAAATACTGCCTAAACCATCCTAGTATTTTATCCATAGATAAACTCTCATAAAGCTCTCCATAAGCTCCAGTCTTAGCATTGGTAAAAACTACTTTAATATCAGCTATGGTAATATTTTTAAAATCAGAAACTATAAAAAAGGCTATCTCATCAATCTGATGCTCCATTAGTTGCCTCTTTAAATTTATTGATTCATTCAAATCAATAACCCAAATTTTAATATAAGCCTCAATTTGTTTCTCTGAGTAAGTTCTAACCATCTCTCCTAATGATGGAGTATTAGTATCTAATGCCTGTGCAACCGTTCTAACACTCCTCAGCTCCCTTTTTAGGGTTGCTGGGTTGTAAATCTCTAAGAACGCCTCTAAGGTACTGGGTAGATACTTTACCTTTGTTATCTCCAGCTTTCCCTCCTGTATTGCTATTTCCTTTTTTGCCATCTGTTTTCGATTGTGTATGTAATGTATTAAATTTTTTTCTCAGTTTTTCTGTACTCTGTACCTTATCTGCCCAAAATGTATGATGCTGGAGAAACTGGTACAAATCTACTAAATCCTCTTTTTTTACTTTATCTACCTGCATCATTAATCTAACAGGAGTAACCCATTTATCATATTTGGCATTCTCTACATGGATAGTCCTAACTCCTAATCTCTCTAAATTAGCCTTAAACATACCATTAAAAGATAGAGCTATTTTAAAATAAATCTCATCTCCATCAGGTATCTCATCCTGAGTAACTTCATTTAGTAGCTTTTTGGTAACAGGATTAATATTTGAGCCTCTTTTTTTTGTGTTATCAATTACTTTTTTACCCAAAATCCTAACTGCTCCCTCATAGGTTTCTACCAACTTCATTAATCTTAAATCCTCAATAATCTCATCATCTGCATCTAGTACAGATTTTTCTACCTCATTGGTAACTCCTGATGATTTTAATGCAATTTCTATTAATGCTGTGAGATGTTTTGGGCGTTTTACCAAAATATCCAACTCCTTTCCTGCCTTTAATCTTATAGTATTTATCATAGCCTTAAATTAAAAAACCCTACCCCATGATAGGATAGGGTTTGCTTATTAACAATTTATTGTTTATTTCATATCCATAACCTCAGCAATTACCTCCTCTAATCTAACAGCTAATCCCTCAACTATTGATTTACTCTCTGAGTAGTCAAAATTTACATTTTTAATCATCTCTTTGTAATTACCTAAATAATCTAATGCAGATTTTTTAAATGGCTCTATCTCCTTTCCAACTCCTTTAATTTTGAGCCTCTTGTTTTTTTCTTTAAGCTCAGAAATTTTAGTTTTCAATTCCTGCAATTGCTCAGGAGATGGCATTTGAGTATTGAAATCTGACTTATTACCACCTAGAGCAATATAATTATCTCTCAGCTCTTTCCATTGCTTTCTAGCCTCTACTATTGCTTTTTGTTGCTCCTCCTCCTCTAGCTTTAATCTCTCAGCTATTATCTCATCAGTTTGCTCTAGGAAATCATACCACTCTACCTCATCCATCAATGAAATATTTTGCCTATCAGATTCATTTGGCTTAATTCCCTTTTTAGCTAAAATACCTATTCTAATTTTGGCAATTTTCTCTCTTTTTTCTGCTAAAATCTCATCAGCCTTACGCCTAGCCTCAGCCTCATGTTTCTCTTCCTCCTCTTTCTCTTTCTGCTCAGCCTCTTTTTTGGCTTTCTCCTCAGCTTGTATCTTAGCCTGCTCCTCCTCAAATTTTTTCTTATCAGCCTCAAATTTTTTCTTATCAGCTATCTCTTTTTTGCTGGATTCAATTTGCTTAATAACCTCCTCTCTCCTGCCCATGTAGGTAGCCTCTAGTTTTTTTCCTTTGTACTCAAACTCATCCATTTTTGGTATCTCATTTCTAAGCTCCAATAATTTCTCATCATACTCAGCTAGATGCTCATCAGTTTTAGCTTTTGCAATCAATACCTCAAAAAATTGCTCAGTTCCTACTAGAATGTTTTGGATAGCCTCAACTCTTTCAAATTCTATTTGCTTTGCTAGCTCTTTCTCCTGTTTCTCTTTCTCCTGAATAGCTTTAAGCTCTCCAGTTAATCTATCCTCAGTATCTTTCAAAATCTCAATTAAGTTATCAAATACTTTTTTCTCCTCTTTTTTGGCATCATTTAATACAGCCTTATTATTCTCATGGATATTTTGTAGAGAGTACCTAGTTTCTCTAAATTTCCTTTCAATTTTCTTACCCTCTGTTTTGTAATTCTCAGGAGTAATTTTGAAATCTTTGTACTCATTAGCCATATCCAACAGGATGCTCTTTGTTTCCTCAATGCTTACCAGCTGTATTAGCTCTCCATTTTTTCCACTTGCAAAATCTTTAACTTTTGCTGGAGTTAGTAAATTTTCCAATTCACTTTTTTGCTCCTCTACTTCGTTTTTTTTGTCAACTTGTGCCATTTTTCTATTTTTTATTTGTTTGTTTTTAAAAATACTTTATATAATTCTGATATTTGATATACTACTAAAAATAAATCCTCCTTTAGTAACTCTAATCTCTCCTGAGTTGTACATCTATCAACTCTCCAAATGTTTTCTCCAACTGTTAAAACCTCTCTACCTCCCTCATAGTAACAATTACCCAATCTCTCAACTGCACAAACCTCCATTTCAGGAATGTTACCAGTTACCTCTATTGCTTTCATAGCGTAAAAATCCATCTGAGTATAATCATCAGTTTTATACTGCTGGAGAGATTTTAAACTGCAAGTTTTATAATCTATGATTTTACTCCAATCCTCAGCTCTATCATCAATGATACCATTTAGGGTAAAATCCCCAAAATCAATCTCAAATTTATCCTGAAAAATTCCTAAAGGCTCTATTTTATTCAAAACCTTTTTCTCCTCCTCCTTAAATTTTTCTGATTTTTCTCTTTTGCAAATGTAATCCTCTACATCATTTCCAAATTCTGCCCATCCTTTATCAGCAAATTTATATCCTAAAAAATATTTAACTACATATTCCTTATACCCCTCATCTTTCAGATTGAAAGAGCTGAGGGATTTGAATAAACTGTACTGTGAATAACTTATTGTTGGTTTGCCTTTTTTGTTTTGTTTTGGTAGCTCTATTTTTCTCATCCTGTATAGTTTCCTTTTAAAATTGTTAACTCAATAATCTCATCTAATTTACCTCCTTTTAATTTCAAAGCTCCATTAAGATTCTTAATAAAAGCCTCTTTCTCTTTATAATCCAATTGTACAGATAATTCATAAATTAAATTCTCATCCTCAGGAGAAATCTCCCCATTTTCAGCTATTCTCTCAATCAGCCTCAAAGGTTTTCTCTCTACTGGCACTCTTACCTCAAAATCATCAAATACCTCCTCAAATCTCATCTTTCTAAAGCAATTAATCAAAGCAAATACATCTCTTTCACAGTATTTAACTATTCTCTCAACTCCTTTCTCCCCCTCTTTGAAATAAACATTACCTACCTCAGCTCCAGTAATATCTCCCTTTGGAGATTCTACACCTAAAGCCAAACATAGCATAATTAAACTAGTATTGTAGTATCCTGAGCCTTTCCATAGCTCTTTAGTATCAATTGCAGTAACCTCCCAAGGCTTTAACCCAGCCACATCCATTAATAAATTTGGAGCTACTCCGTTAACTATTGCTCTCTTAAAAATAAATGGAATATCAAAGTTTTTTACTGAATGTCCACAAATCTGAGTTTTAGGAGAATGTTTTACTACTGCATCCAAATCATCCATAAACATTCTAATCATTTTCTGCTCATCTGAATCTGAATAAGTAGTTAGTGTAACCTTTCCATCTCTTACTCTACCTACCGTAATACATACAAGCCTAGAAAACTCAGGATATAATGCACTTTTATCTATGTAATTCTCAAAAATATCCTCTCCAGCCTCCTCTAAAGAGCGTTTCATTTTGTACTCCCAAGCATCAAAAGTAGGAGTATTAGGCTCTAAATTTTCATGTAGCCTAGTAGTCTCAGCATCTATAAATACTATATCCTCAATCTGTATCCCCTTAATTGCTCTCATCTTACTTTTTTATTTTAAGTTTCAATTTTTGCCCATTAGATAATAATAAAACAATATCCTCATCCATACCTCCCAAAATATCATGGAGAGAATTTAAAGTTAATTTCCCTCTATTCAGTATTACTGATAGTGTTGATTGACCTTTGCCACAGGCAGTAGCTACCTCCTGCATATTCATTCCCTTATTTGCAGAAATGATTTTTACTGCCTCTTTTATTGATACCTCCTGTACCTCTGTATTAATTGTACTCTTTCCCATTTTGTTGTTTTTAATTATTTATCCAAATGTATAAACAAATAAATAAATAATATAATTTTTTCAATGTTTTGTTTAAAATTTATGCTTTTACTCCTCTTTATCAAAATTCATTTTACTGGGTATTATCATACATTCTACCCCATCAATCTCCTCAATCCTGTACTCTATCAAATCCCCTTTATCTAAAATAGGCTCAGCATCTCCTCTAATCTGTATCTCAGCCTCTTTTAATGCTGAGATGATTGAGTATTTAAAACTATGATAATCTCCTCCAAAACCACTCCCTCCTAATTTTCCCAAATTAAACCTCCTAACTATTTCTGCAAAGGCTTTCTCCAGTTCCTTAGATGTAGAAAATTTTAAGTTTAAATCCAGTATATTAAGATGATTTTTCATTTTCTGATTTTAGTGAGTATTTAGCAAAATTAACCTTATTGCCGTACCTGTTTTTTCTGCTCATGGTTTCAGTTTCTATATCTAAATTCTCATCATGCCTCAAAAGCCAAATAATTGCTGATAATCTAGTAATACCATAATCCTTAAAAGCATCCCATGATGTTATACTCTTAAAATCATTCAGGTGCATCCTTACCTCATCTCTCTGAGTTTTCGCACCACTCAAAACCATTTTAATCTGATTTGGCTGTACATCCGATTCTTTAACTTTTATCTTTTGGAGCTTTTTTAATTGTCCTTTGATAAATGTTACCATTTCCTCAATCCCTTTAGGAGAGTAATCTGATAATACTGATTCTGTTTTTTTCTCAAAATTATCTAACTGCTCTTTCCTCAATTCAATCTGAGCCTTTACAGTCAATCCTCCTTTGAGTAATTGCACCCCTTTTATGTGCATTTGTATCCTCTCATCTGATACATTACCACTCTCCAGCTCATCCTTTGTTATGCTGAAATTTTCGTACATTTTTGCTAGTACCTTTGCTTTTATATCTGCTCTCATTTCTCTGTTTTTTTATGTAACTCCTTTAATAATTTTCTCTTAAAATCTGTCATGTGGTACATTCCTAAGGTAAAATCCAAACCTTTCAGCTCTACCAATCTCAAATATCCTCCCATTGCTTTTACATAAGCTGGATGAACCCAAATAACCTGTAAAACATCTGAGGCATTTTTAAACGCCTCAGTATCTTTTATTTGCTCAGCTGTTAGATTATGCTCTAGCATACCTCAAAGCTCTTGGTAATGTTTCAAAAAACCTCCTTTGAGTTTCCTGAGATGCCTCATCATATCCTATTACTATGGTATATCCTAGAACAATCATTTTATCAGTATCAAAACCAGCTCTAAAATCTAATCCATTTACAGAAAATGTAATATCCTTATTGAATCCGTTTAAATCAACCTCCTCAAATGAGATGTTTTGTTTTGTTAGTTTGTTTTTTAGTGTAGAAACTTTCATAATGTGCCTTTTTTGTTTTCGCTTATGCAAATATAAATAAAACTTATTTAATAAACCTAATATTTTATTTGCTTTTTTCAATAAATTATTTATTAATAGGCATAAAAAAAGCTCCCTGAGGAGCTGTATGCTTATCTATTATTGAGCTTTCTACTTTATTTGAACTATTGCAATATTTAAACCTCCACTAATTACAGGAGTTAAATAAACCTGATTATCTCTTACAGTAGCTCCATATCCTAGATGCAATCCTAAAGATATTCTCTTTGGTTTTTGCTTTACTGTAAAGCTCCTAAGCTCCTGAGTAATTGTATTAGGATTGAGATTTTTTACTCTTACCTCATTAGTCCTAGGCTTAAACCATCCATTTGATGCTCTCCCTAGAGTTATCTCATATTTATTGGCAATCTTTATATCTCTAAATACTGAATCCTTTGAGGCTACGATTTTTCCCCTCTCCCATTCGTTTTCCCACTCCGTTTCATACTTTGGGTACACAAATATCATTGAATCCGTTTTTATCGTATCTGAGGCTCTTATTTCAGTTAAACTATTTCCTTTTGAGGAGGATGAGGATTGAGATATTAAAGCTGTGGCAATTTTTCCATTAAAATCTTTTACTACACTTTGTAACCATTTTAGGCTTTTATCATTTGTTTTCAGCCTCAATAAATCATTCTTATGCTGGCTCTCTAATGCTCTAATGTAGCTTTCAGTAGTTCCATCAGCATTTTTCTCATGCTTTAGCTCATCAACTAGAGCCTCCATAAATTCCTTATCTGATTTATCTTTTTGGCATCCCCTTATTTGCAGAAATACCAAAACTCCCACTAATAGTAGGAGTAAAATTGTGCCTTTTTTCATAGCCTGTATGTTTAAAAATTAATAATCATCTTTGAAAATTCATTATCATATTAAAATGAGCTTTAGCAATTTGCCTCCTGCCACATTTTGTCATTAAAATCTCCTTACACTCTCTCTCATTTGTCATGAAGAAATTTTCTGATAAAATTGCTGGGCATACCGTTCTAGTTAAAACTGTAAATTTTGCCTCCTTATCAGGGTCTCCATCTCCCAAACCTTTCCTAAATCTCTCATCAGGAAATAGCTCTAAAGTTTCTTTGTACAAATCAGTAGCATAAATATCTGATTTAGTTTGCCCAATACTTGTAAAACAACTCCATCCATGAGCTGATGGCTTACTAAAAGCATCTGAATGAATTGAGATAAATAGAGTTTTACTTATACCGTATTTTCTAGCGTAAGCATTAGCAATATTTACTCTTTGCCTCAAACTAATATCTTTCTGCCCCTCATTTACATACTTATACCTAACTCCAGCTCTTTTTAGCATCTTGGCTAACTCATCTCTGATTAACCTGTTACCAACTCCCTCAAAATATTGTGAGCCATCTGCCCAAACTGGAGAGCGTTTACCTGCTGTTTGATAAACTCCATTAATCATACCTCCATGCCCTGCATCCAGCAAAACCATTCTAATCTCATTTTCCATAGCCTAATTTTTTAAAACAATCTACATAATAGGAGCAATCCTTATTAGCTTTACCTCCATGTATCTCTCCTGCCTCATAATGTTGCTCAGTAGTCATAAATTTATTTGATGTAGGATTAAATATAGTTTCCTCAGGGCAGTATAAAATCTCATCATAATCATCATGCCTATGAGGTAAAACCTCAGCTCCCTCTTTTTGCTCAACAAAATGCCTGTAATGTGTATCAGTTATTTTTTCAGTAGAGATAAAAATACCTTTATCTACCTCAGTCCTGCCTTTTTTGTATAAATCCAAAACTACCTCCCAATTTATTACATCAGCTTTATTAAATCCAAATGCTCTCCTAACCTCTCTCCTTAATGATAAATTGTAATCCTCTCCTATCCTTTCCTTTCTTAAATGCCTAGTTATTTGAGTATTCAAATAAGCTATTAGCATGATTAAAATCCACATACTCCTTTTTATCAGCTCAGCCTCCAAAACATACTCAAAGCTACCCCTGTTAAATAGGAATATCATAAAACATAAATTAGCTAGAAATAAACTAATCAGCATTGATATATGAGACCTGTTATGGGCATCATTTAGCTCAGATTTTATTGAATCATCAAAATGCTTATAAAGCTCTACTCCTGCTCTTACTATGGAGTAAGAAAAAACTAAAAAACTAATTACTACTATCAATATCATCATCTTTTTTTGAATTTAATTTTTTTTCTAAATATTTAGCTACTGTATCATTTTTGAGAAAAAATACTATTACCGTATATGCAAAAATGGTACACAGCATCATAACGGCAATCCTACCATCTCCCTCATACCATTCAGGGCGTAATGCTTTAACACCTGTACTAGTACCCCATCCTGCAATAGAGCTAGCTAATAATGATGTAAGCATTTTTGATAGCTTTTTTTCCATCTTATTAGCCTCTAGCATTGCTGATACATAGAGAATCCCAAATATGATAAATATAGGAAAATCAGAGAATACTGTAAAGCTACCTATGGTAGCTGATAAAAACATTGTAGCTTTTCCCATTTATTTTATTCTGTTTAAGGTTTCTAATATCTTATGAGCTGAGATAGGTATTAAGGCTATCCATTCTGCCCAAAAAATAGAATACCAACCAAACCCAAAACAACCTAGCATAGCTAAATTTAATGCTAATCCTAGCAAAATATTAGAAACTCTATATCTTTTTGAGCTGTAATAAATCATATTAAATACAATTCCCTCAAAAAATATTACTGCAAAAGTGTAATGAGTTTTAGTCCACTCCTCCATATCAAATAGAGTAAGGAGCAAAAGAGCTAAACCAATTACTATCTCAAAGTAATTAGTTTTATTAGTAGCTCCCTCAGTTATAAATAACTTTGCTATCAAAGTCATTAAAACGGCAAAAGTTAAAGGAGTAGCAAGGGCATAAGCCGAAATACTACCCTCTACCTTTCCTCCATTGACTAAAATTAAAATCAATGGAGAAAGTAGGAAACCCCAATACTGAGCCAAAATATACCTTTTGTATGCTTTTGCAGAAATAGCCATAATTAATCGTTATTTAACTCCCAATCCTCAGGAGATGTTTGAAAATATCCCTGCTGTTTTACTTCAACTGGGTAAATGTTTTTAAAGTTCAACAAAACTCCTCCCTGTAATCCTGTTTGTGGAGTAATTGCAACTCCAGCAACCTTAAAGAATCCCTCAATCTCAGCCATTTCCTTAGTAGTTCTCTGATTTTTTTGCTCTATCAAATCTCTCCTAGTTGGCTCAATTATAGTTTCAGGCTCTCCATCTTCTCCAAAATGAGGATTTTGTTTTTCTACATCCTCTAAAAAATAATAAACCTCTCTATAATGAAATTTACCAGTTTCAAAATCCAAGCCTAAACACGTTCCCTCAGCAAAAACCTGCTCCTGTCTTATTCTTAATTTCCAAGGTACTGTTACCTTTCCTTTTGTTTTTAATTTTACTATTCTATCAATCATTTTTTTATTTTTTTATAATCCAAATCTGGATTTTGTTGCATTAAAATTCTGTAAGTGTTCAGCATTGGTTAAACATTTATTGTCGTATAACATTATCCTAGAAACATACCCCTCTTTATTATTATCTGCTCCATTTACATAACCACCACCAACCAACTGAGTATAAGGATTTGAATAAGAGTTGTAAACTTGCCCACCATCATCAGCATATTGAATACCATTTACAAAATATTCTACTTTTGGTACTGTGGTTAATACACCTCCTACTAATTCTTGGTTTGTAGGGTCATAATTAACTCCCATTAAAAACATAGTACCTGCACTTGTTGGCGTTCCGTTTGCATAAACATATCTAATACTATTGTTAAACCTTGTTTGACCTCCTCCAAAAAGAATACTGTTTGTGTTTGCAACTATCCAAAACCCTCTATTATTACTACCCCCCATATCTGCATATACTTGGTAACTTGTTTCTCCTGTTGCTATTTCAACCCAAAAACAATATGTTTTTTTTCTTCCATCATTAGGATATGTTTCTGCCTGAGCCAATCCCATTCTATAATGACTACCTGCATTACCTGTTGTATAAATAGAGCCTCCGTATTTTGTTGCATCTACTGTTGCTCCATATAATAAAACATCATTTCCATTCCCTGATAAATCACTTAAAACCGTTCCACTACCTGAATATGACAATATATTTGATGGGTCTATATCCATTACAAGCCTATCCAATACAATCCCTAAGGGAGTGCTGTTTTTTTGGTTTTTTATTGCTGTTGCTCCCATTTTAATCAGGTATTCCTACTATTAATAATTTATCTGCTGTGGCTACTGTTACTGTAATAGCCGTTTTGTTAGTGTTCATTACAGCTATTGGAGATACAGTATTTGGGTATGCTGAATGATTTGGAGTTACTTCATTTTCCAAATTATAAATATCTATCTCTTTTTTCAATGGTAATCCTGTTGGAAAGGTAATAGTTACACTAGCATTAGTATCTACCTCTATAATATCTACCTCATTCATATCTTTAGGAGTAACATTATAGTTATTGGCTGTAAAATCTCCTATTGTTAGGGTTTTAATCACTTTATCAGTTCCTCCCAAATTACTTAAAGAATCTTTTACCTCAGATACACTAGCTCCTAATGAGCCTCCTGTTTGATTCTGAAAATTAGCAAAATTATCCTTATAGGTAGAGTTTGTTTTTTGGCTAAATACTCCTAAATCATTTGTATCCCAATCTAAAATAACAAAATCCTCAATATTGATATTTACATTAGCAAAACCTGCTCTTTCTACTATAATTTGGTTTCCATTTCTATAAACTTTCATAACTCTAGCAATTTAATTTTCTTTTATCTTTCTTTCTATCAGTAAATACTAGGTTAACCCTTGCATCTCTGTTAGTTGCATAATAACCTGTGCCTTTGTTATCTTCTAGCTCTACTGCAAACTTAATGAATTTATACGAATGATTGATTAAATTATAATCATTTGTATATAACTCATTCCCAAAAATTAGGAAATCAAACAAATAATCAGTAATACAAACAGGTAATAATCTAGTCTGAAATTGATACTTATTTTCTTGGCTCATACTTATTTGCTCAGATTTGTAGTTTCTCTTTACAATATTATCCTGAGTATATTCAGGCTCTCTCCTCCCAAAAAATCCTTTCATCCTCAAACTATCACTAAAATTAGTGCCTTTAAAATCAATATCCAGCTCTACTAACTTTCCATTCATTACTGAATCTATCCTAACTGTATGATTTGCTAAATCTGTACTAAAATGCTCTAAATGATAAGTATTGCTCATTTGACTAAATGGCAATCCAGCAATAATCATATCTTTCTCTATTTGATACATCC
This sequence comes from uncultured archaeon, assembly GCA_937138345.1. Taxonomy (GTDB): domain Archaea; phylum Nanobdellota; class Nanobdellia; order Woesearchaeales; family UBA583; genus UBA583. The sequence goes on from CAKZOW010000119.1 coordinate 31,431, forward strand.
CAGCTCCTAGTACAGCCAAAACCTTTCTCCAGTCCACTCTGATAACTTTTAAATCAGGCTGAGTACCAAAACCTCCAAAATCCCAAAACTGCCCATAAGTAGCTGAATTTAGAGCGTAAGTGGCTGATGTTTGTACATCATGTAAAATAAAATCACAAGTATCAAAACTTTGTTGCCTTTTAAAATAAAATGAGTTGTAATCATTTTTATAATCTGATGAATCTGTTAGATGAGCTAGTACCAAATTATCATAACAACACTCTTTAAATCCTTTGTTTGGTATAATTGGCTCAGGTAACTTTATTATCTGAGCATAGGATACATCCCTCTCATGCCTATCACAATCTCCTAAAGTAGCTAAACATGATGGGCAGTTATCATGTGAAGTATCTAAAATTACTGGCTGAGATGATGTAAGTAAATCTACTGGATATAAAACCTCCCAGCAATCACATGGATACTCATTTACTTTTACAACTCCATAAGTACATGGGTTAGCATCCTCTCTCCTTATCCATGTACAAACAGGAAAATCCCCACCATTACAATAATCTACGGCATATCCAGTCGGACACGTCCAACCGTTAAAGCCTGTAAAAACATCTGTACCATCAAACTCTAAACTAGAAAAAACTAAAGCATCATTTAGCTCACTTAAATTAGTCCATCCCATTACTCCAGCCTGATTCTCTTTATAAAGCTCAAATCCTATACTACCATCTCCTGTACTTGGCTCTTTACCCTCTACCTCAATAATATTTACTCCTGCCTTTAAAGTTATTGGAATAACGTGCCATTGTTCACAGGCAAAATCTCTATCCTGTAACCAAATAATCTCCTCTCCATTTAATCTCATCCTAACCTCATGCCATCCTCCTATACCAAAATTATATTCTGCCTCAGTATCTACATCAAAGCATTTAGTAAACCCAAACCACTCATCCACAATTACAGTAGGTGGTGCAAAAATACCCACATCATTTAGCCTCCCATCTGAGCCTGAGTTATTACGCCAAAATCCTCCAGCTGTTTGTTTTACTAAAGCTGATGGTACTGCATCCTCAATATTATTGGGATTATCTTTTAATGGCATTACCTTATTATCAATATTCTCATAAAATACAACTCCATTACTCCCATACTGAGCTGATGTATTTGCTCTTTGAAATGGAGTAGGAACTACATTACTAGTTGCTGATGTAGTTAAAACCTGCTCACAATATAAAGTAGATGGGTTTAAATTAAATCCTGTACTACATCCACAGGGAGCATTATTTGGCAAAATAACTCCAGCATTAAACTCAAATACTTTCTCAACTGCTGTTTTACAGTTTCTAACTTTAAATTTTTCTTTTGGCATAATCTTTTATTTACAATCTATTTTAGAAGTTATTTTGTACCTGTTTGCTGTTAATAGTTTTGATGTATCAACTAAGCATTCCAATTTAACAACATTTGGAGATACTAGCGTTTTTTTGGTATGAGTTTCTCCTGTTAATGGGATTAATGGGTTATCTGATTCACTACCTACCTCAGTAGATAATTGCCTAAACTCAGGCACTCCTGCTCCTCTATCAACCTCAATACAAATAGTACCGTAAATATCTGCTAAAGCTCCCCAGTTTCCTGTTAACTTGGTATGAAATACCTCTATCCTTATTTTCTCATTGGTTAAAAATGTAGCTAATTGCTTTCCTGTGGTTGCATCTAATCCAGCATTCAGAGCGTAATTATCTGAATCCCTATAACTAAACCATGTAGTATTAACATCTGCATTACTATCATAATCATTAAATACTAGCTCTCTCTCATTTTCGTATCTCACAGCAATCCCTCCTAAAACTGCATCAGTATAAACAGTATAATTTATTTTCCAGCCTGCTGTACTCAAATAATGATACCAATCATTATGAAATCCATTATTTAACTCAGTAGCATCAAAAAAGGCTGATGGTATTCCTAATCTTTGTATCCAATCCTCCCATCTTATTTTAAATCCATAATGAGCCAAATATCCATAATCAGAGGCAGTATCATTAGCTGGCTCTCTTTGAACTTTTACCCAGTTTTTATCATTTCCTGCTACATATTTGAAACCCCTACTTTGGTTAAAATTCCATTGTGGAACTCCTGAGGCATCATTTGGAAATCCTGATAAATCAATTTTATAACTTTCTAACTCTACTTTCTCTCCTGTGGCTATGTTTTCTGCCTCAATTTGATGAGTAATGGCAGTAGGAATTACATCAGTAATATCTACATTCAAACTAACCTCAGCTAAAATATCATCCTCTACATACATATTTGAGCAAACCTTATTTCCTACATGGTTTTTAAACTCAATTTTCATAGGAGAAAATGCACCTACTGGAGCAATATAATCATCCAAAACATTAAAATCAATCCTCTTACTAACCCTATCACTAAAATTAGTAACCTCTAGCCTATCTGCTACTGATACCCAAAGCAAATAATTTCTATCAGCCTCATCTATGCTATTCATAAAATTAGTAAATGCTACTGATGGAGAGAAAGTGGCTTTATAAACCAAATCAGCTCCCTGTATCTCAAAATGTACGTTTTTAACATTCATTGGAGTAGTACCAAATCCTAAATAGGTGGTAGTTCCTGCAAAATTTGTAGGCACAAATACTCCACTACCATAATATCCAGCTGTATTTATTAAAGTATTTTCATGGAAAGGAGTTGGTTTATTTTTGTAATATGTATCATCTTCAGGAAACCAAGCAAATCCAATACCTAACTGAGTTAATCCATTTGCTAAATTAGCTATCCCACTAATACGGCACTCAATATCAGTTTCCTGAGTGTAGCTTAGCCTGTTTAATACCGTTCCTGTGGCTGTATCTTTGTAAACCAATCCACTTATAGTAAAGTTATCAGTTAATCCATTAAAATTCTCATCAAACCATCCAGTATTACCTAGCCTTTTTGTTTTCTGCAAATCACTTTGTATCCTAGTATTTGGATTATTCCACTCAGGATAACCAACTATTTTAAAATTATCAGTTAAACTACTGGCATTAAATACCTGAGATGGAGCTGTATTTGATATTAAATTTGTCAAATCCTCCAAAAATGAGCTTAACATAAATTCAATGTTAAAAGCATATTGATAGGAGTGAGTTCCTACCTTATCCCAATAATTCCAGTTACCAACTTTAACACTCATTCCTGAATGGTTGCCAATTACTGTTAATGGTTGCCACCCTGTTAAAGTGTGCATATTTCTAGCTGAAAACTGAGTATCTGTACCATCTATAAAACTACTTAAATCTGAGCCTGCAAAATCAGCATTTTCTATATGCCCATAAGTAATAATAGCTCCCTCAGGCTTTTTATCAGAATAAACAATTACGTTATCAATTTTCTGCCTACCTGTATTTGATGGCATATCTAAATTTCCTAAACTAGCTCCATCTAATGTAATCTCATTCCCTCCTATTGCTGTAATATTTCTAGTACCTGTTAAAGTAGTTGGAAATCCTGATTGAACATTACCACTAGAATCATACATTGTCAACTGGAAAGAGTAAGTAATTGAATCCCCTAAATCAAATCCATAACTACTCCAATCACTACCATCAGAAATTATCATTTTATTTCCTCTGATGTTTAATGGAGAGCCATTGGTAAACTCTTTCTCTACTGCAAATCTACAAACTAGAGTAAGCTCCTGCCAATCCCCAGTATTTCCTAAAAGGAAATCTACTATTTCAGGTCTATATCTATTTGCATAATCCCTACCTGTTACTGTTACTCCCATTTGGCTTATATTTTTTAAATTCCTGATTCATTTCCTCCACTAGCTCATTAAAATCAATACTCCCATTTTTTGCCCTGTTTATGTAATTGTTAGCCTTATTTTTGAAATTATCTAGTATTTTTTTATCATCTCCTGTAATATCTGCTCCCACAATATCTAAAGTTGATTTATAAATTTCAGTTTGTTTACTGAAATCACTAATAGCTTTCCTACCTGCCTCAACTTGCTTTTTTAAATCATCTAATTGTTTACTCATTACTCTATGTATTTAGCCTTTAAATTATTTGTATATTTTTCTTTTACCCTGTAATCAATGAAAGCATGATTTTCCCAGCTCCTCCATTTCAGCATTTCAATCATGGCATCCTTTCCATTAGAATCTTTGCAGAAATGTTTATCTAGCAAATTTAAGTAATCCTCCCAACAAAACGGCACTTTTACATTTTTGCACCTGTAATACTGATTATGCACTCCATTAATCTCTACAAATGATTTTATAAAATGCAAATCATCAAATAGCTTTTTTGATGCCAATAAGCCTCTTTGATTTGTAGCCAATTTACTCCCACTCATTACTACTACTTTTGGAATTGTTAAGAAATGAGAGGTTAAATGTAAAGCTCCTACCCTATTTTGTATTTTGGATGCGTAATTAGTACCTCCTCCTAAAATTCCAGTAATACCATCTATTAATTTAGCTAATGATTTAACTGTTTTTTCAATTACTGTTAGGCTGTTTTTTCTCAATCCTAATGAGCATGGTATATCAACCTCATACAATCCTTTCAGGTTTACCAATTCTTTATTCTGAACTATTTTAGGCTCTAAAATTGCCTGAAAAACTCTGCCCTGCTGATTATCTAAAGTATTTTGGTCTTGCGTATCGTATGCCCATGATATTACATAATTAGAGATAATTTCATTTACATTAGGCTTAAATGTATCAGTTAAAGTATCCTGATTTGTAAATACATCATCAATCACATAACTCCCAGCACTTTGCCAATAATCCTCTCTCTCAAAATAAAATACTCCGTTTACTATTTTGTAATCAGCTCTCAATGCCTCCATCCATACTCTAATTACATCTCCAAAGGTATTTAATCCATCCTCCTTATCAGGTACTCCAGTTTCACTCCATGAGCCAATATGCCCCTCAGGTTTTTCTCCTCCTCTATGCCCTTTGGATGGGATAATTACCCATTTATTTCTAGTATCTAACAAATTGCTGTTTAAAGTTAATCCTAAATGCTGGCATCCTTTACTAAAAAGAGTTTCCAATTTCATTCCTAAATGATACCTCAGCTTTGGCATTAATTGCTCAATAACCTGCTCAATCAATTGCTTTAGAGCCTTAATTATTACTACTGTGTAAATTATATAGGCTACTAATTTTAATGATGCCCAAATAATATCTCCAATATCATAAGCTACAACTGCCACAGCTCCCACTCCTACTCCCACTCCTACTACTGGAGTTGCTGCATTTATTACCTCAGCCACTTGGTCGCTTAAATTTCTGATAGCCTCAGCCAATTCTTTGCTCATTATAAAAATAGAAATCCCTAGTAAAAGTAATTCCATTCCATCAGGTACATAGTTGATAACATACGGCACTTTAACAAAATCTGAGTTTGTTATTGTACCAATACTCTCCAAATACCTGTAACTAAAAGAATCTGCCACATCATTTATCCAATCTGTACCCTGTTTCTTTTTTAGAGCTACTGTAACCTCATTACAGCTCTCAAACTCTATATCATCAGCCAAATCTAAATAACCCTCAAATGTAAAGGCTGGAGAGCCTATTTTACCCACCTCAATATCATAAGGCTCTCCCTCAAACATTCCAACTCCTCCAGTATTGCCATTTAAGGCTCTAGCTCTAATCTCTTTTGCTATATCTCCAGCAAATTCTAATCTAGCTATATTAATATTTCCCTCAGCTTTCCTATCTAAAAAATCATGCTCAATCTCTAACTCCTGCCAATTACGAGGCTCAGAAATTACTACACCATTTTTCTTATGAATTATATCAGCCATAATTAAAATCTATTTCTTTTTAGTGGATACCTGTTTATTTTTCTCATGTTTCTTTTGCGTACCTCCTCTACAAATTCTAAAGTACCATCAACCATCTTAACTACATCTACCTGCTGTACTGGCTTAGATTTTTCATAATCCAGTAAATCTCTCAATCCATCCTCAATCTTTTTGGTACTGATGGCAGTTGGATTTACATTTTTAGTAAATTCTTTTGCCTGAGTTCCAAAATTATTCCTTTCTAGCTGTGAGCTACTTTGCATACTCCATCCAGCATTAGTAAATCTCTCTTTAAAATCTTTCATAGATTTTCCTCTCAATCCTAGAGCTTTAGTATTTGGAGCATCAATAACGAACTCCTGCCCATGAGTAACTCCTGCCACTCTATCTACTCCTCCATCTCCTGTATATCCTCCATCTTTAAAGCCTGCTGTAAGAGCCTCCAATATTGTAATATCTTTGATGGTTTTTGCTAGAGCTACACTACTATCCTGCCCATCTCTTAGAGCTGATAGATTTGCATTGTAGGTATTATAATAGGATTTAAACCTTTGAATCCTCTCTAATCTTTTTTGGGATGCCAATAATTGAGCCTCCCTTTTTGCCTGCTCTTTTTTCTCAAAAGCTAAAGTATTTGCCTGCCCATTTATAGCTCTTTGCCTTTGCTCCTCAACTAGAGCCTCCTGTTTATTTAGAGCATCCTCCATACCCTCTACTGATGCCTGTAATTTATTCTCAATAGATTCACTAATTTGAATTATGGAATTACTAATATCATCTGCAAATTTTTTCCATTGACTGCTCTCAGGTGGGATAGCTAAATTGGCTAATTGAGCTTTCAATTGCTCTACCTCAACTTTAAACTCATCATTATTGGCTGATTCAAGTAACTCAATCCTTTTTTTAAGGTACTCTCTCTTTATCTCCAAAAATTTCTCCTCTTTGAATTTCTCATAAGCCTCCTGAGTTTTAAATGATGCTCTAGTTTGCTCAACTTTTGCCTCATCAATTAGCTTATCACTTTCCAGCTCTCTTAGCTTTTTTTGTAGAGCTTGGTTTTTTTCAAACTCCTCCAAACGCTTGTACTCCTTTATCATTAATTCCAACTTTTTGAAAGTCCTAATTTCTGAATTTTGAGCAATCTCATCTAGTATCTTTTGGGATTTGATACGCTCCAGCTCAATAGATTTTTCTGTTTCATCCTCAATATATCCAATCTCAATCTCCCTAGCTGATTCTAGTTTTTTTAATCTTATCTCAATATACTTATCAGTAATCTCCTGAACTCTCACACCTCTCTCCTCCTCCAATGCTTTCCTCAAATCAGTAGCTACTTTAGAATTTCCTTTTATAGTGGCAATTTCTCTCTGATACCTCCTTTTTAATTGCTGTATCTCTCTATCCTCATCAACTTTAATAGCCTCATCATTTGCATCCTCTAGCCTCTTTCTGTAATTCGCTAAATCTTTAGCTATTTTCTTTGCATCTCTGTTATAATCTCTCTCAGCTTTTATCTTTCCTTTTACAGTTTTTCTGAGGTTTTTTAAATCCTCCGTTTGAGCCGTTAATTTAACCTGAGTAATTCCCTCCTCATTGGCTCTAATGTTATCTACCAAAGCATCATTCCCAGCAATACTATCAGCAATCAATCCCCTCTCAGCTAATCCTCTCTTTTGCTGTAATAAAGCTATCTGCTCCTGAGTGTAATCCTCATTTTCTAAAAGCTCAGCATTTGCCCCCTCATAATTTAATTTCTTTGTGAGAGTATTCATTTGCACCTGCTCCTGATACTTTTGCTCATTTTTCAGGAGGTTTTTGTTTTTGGTTTCATTTGCAGAAATCTCCTCATCTATATTAGCTAAAAACGCTTTGAGCTGGTCTTGGCTCAAATTATCTAAATTGGATGCAGTAGCTTTTATATCATTGTAATTTTTTATCAGAGTTTTACCTGTGGTAATTTGCTGTTTTCTCAATCTAGCCTCCTCTCTCAATTTTTCATTTAATAACTCCTGCTCATCAGTAAGCTCCTTTGTTTTAGAGGTAAATATTGGCAATAAACTTATCAAAGTTGTAATACCTGTAATTATCCCCACAAATGGAATCCCTTTTACTGCTGTACTAAATCCTTTTATTGATAATGCAGATAGTTTCACTCCTCCCTGAAATAATCCCTGAGCTAATGTTATTGCTGAGAGAGTTGCCCTGTAAATTCTCATCCCATTATTTACAGCAAACATTACCGTTTTCATAAGAGAAAAAGCTATTACTGCATTCCTGATAGCAATAACAAAAGTTGATAGATTTTGCCTTAAAAATACCACCACACTCTTTAAACTACTGATTGAATTATTAGTATCATCAGTAGATATTACCATTTCCTGCCATGATTTAGTTAATTTCTCAACCTCAGCCTGTAATGATGTATTTTTTTTCTCAAATTCTGATTGAATACTAGTACCCTCCTCAAATGCTGTATTTGAAATCTCCTGTAATTCTGTGAGCCTTTCGGTACTGTTTGAAAGTACCCCAATAATTCCCACAGCTCTAGCATTCTCAATACCTAAATCCTGCATAGTGTTAGCCAATCCCTCTAATCCTCCCTCTGTACTCTTTGCTCCACTAGCTACCAACTTTAAAGCCTCAATAGGGCTAGCATTGGTAATTTTTCTAAACTCTTTCTCTGTTACTCCTGCAATCTTTGCAAATTTCTCTATATCCTTTCCAATTTCAGGGAGAAATTTATTGATAACTGTACTAGATGTTTCAATACTTTGCCCAGCCTCATCAAATAAAGCTCCTAAAGCATTTACATCAGATACAGAAATATTAGCCTGACTACTTAAACCTGCTAATCTCTGAGTAAAATCTATAATTTTATCCTCAGTAGCTTTGGAATTTGCACCCAGCTCATTTAATGAGCTACCTACTTTTGTAATTCCCTCTCCAATACCAAACTCAGCATCTACTCCAAAGTTTGAGCTAATTTTACCTAATGTTAATCCAATATCATCAGCTGTACCTCCCAAAGTATCTCCTAAGGATACAAATGCTTTATCTACTGCCTCAGTAAAATCTACTACATCCTGCCCTTTTAATCCTAATCTACCTCCTGCTGATGCCAATCCTAATAAATCCTCAATAGATGTCCTAGTATCTATCTCTCTGATTGATTTAGCCATTAACTCAACCTCCTGCCTAGTTTGCCCTGTGGTTTTCTGTACATCAACTAATGCCTCATCATAATCAGCTAAAATCTTAAATCCTGATTTGAATAAATTTACTGCTCCAAATACTCCTCCAGCTAATCCTAATGCACTAGTAAAGCTCAGCAATTTCTCTCTCACATCCTGTAAAGCATCACTATAATTACCTACATTTCTCCTATTATCTCCAGTAACTTTCTCTAGCCTTTTTAGAGATGCTGTTAATTCTGTTTTAGATTTTACTAGCCTCCTCCCTCTTTTGGTATTTTCCAGCTCCTCTACATTAACATTTTTCAATGCTACTGTTACTAGAGCTAATTTAGCTCTCAAATTCTCTATACTACCTGCCTCAGTTTTTTTGATTCTAGCTATTGCCTTTGCCTCAGCTCTAGCCTCTCTCAATGCTAAATTCTCTTTCTCTCTTTGGATTAATTCAGCTTTTGATAGCTCAGATAGCTTTTTTCTAGTGTTTACTGTCTTAACCTTGATTTTATTAAGCTCAGCCTGAGATTTTTTTAATTTCTCAACCTCAATAACCAATTTTTTTACCTGCTCACTTTCCTCAGGAGAAACTACATTTAATGCTCCCTCCAAAGATTTTCCCTTTGTCTTAATGAAATTTTCTAAATCTGTAATTTGTTTCTCCAGTTTATCAAAAGCTCCATCATCTCCTACTAAGTCGCTATAATTAATTATTGCCATTTGGTTTATTTTTTTGCTCTACATACTCTACTAAGGCATAAAATCTAAAAGCCGTTACATTGTTTAAATCCTCATTTGTATGCTCCTGTACAGCATAAACAAATTTAGTATATTCTACCTCCATCTCCCTCTCCATATTTCCAGCATTATTTATATTCCAGCTATTTGCTTTGTCTAGGTTTAATAAATTTTTCTCAGCTTTAAATAATTTCTCTTTCTGCTCAACTCCTGTTATAATTTGCCCTAATTCTACTTTCAATTTCCTAATCAATTGCACGTTATACTCTACACTATCATAGTTATTGAATTTCTTTGGAAAGTAGTTTTTTAGTTCATTTTCAATTTTTTTTTTTACTTCATCAACTGTATCCTGTACCTGTTTGTATGTAAATCCTAGCTTATCTAGTTTATCAATAATCTCATCCAATCCATCAGAGGAATAATCTGTACACTCCTCCCCATTTATACTCTTTACCAAAATTGCTAAAGCTCTATTTTTGGGAGAGTATTCCATGTAGGCATTATATACCATTTGCCTCCTGTTTTCAAGCTCTAAAACTGCATCCTCTTTCATTCCCTTTTTTAGATACTCAATGGCTTTTACACTCCTCTTATTGAAATCAGCAAAATCAGAGCCTACATCATTATCTATCATCAAAAATTTATTAAATCTTTGGTAGCGTTTCATAGGAATAAGCTCAGCACTATTATAGAACTCAACTACATTTTTTTTATCCTCTCCTAATACTATTTTTTTCATTGCCTTATGCCTTTAATAAAATTAAATAATGATGCTCCCATAAATGGAAACAACAAATAAAACCACTCTCCAAATCCAATAGCAAATAGTACAGATGGAACTATTGCCAAATGATGCTCTATACAAAACTCACATTCTGAAAGCTCATGCAAAAATTTCCATCTCATTTTATTTGATAACCTCTGTATCCTAGATTTTATCTCATACTTATAAGCTATCACTAATACTCCCCAATGAATGAGGATAAAATATATAAATTCTGTTATGTTCATGGTTGCAATTTACTCAATAAATCTGTTTTTTGTTGTACTGATAATGAATTAAAAATACTATCATCAGAAAAATCTAGGGTAGGTAACAAAATATTTAGAATCTCATTTTGGCTCACATTTTGCCTCAATGCCTCAGCTGGATTATAAGCTATCCCATCACAATTACTCTCCATAACTGATAACTCACAATTGAATCTAAAGGCTGAGTAAGGAGCTTTTAAATATCCCTCTTTCTCCTCAATACTAAATTCTTTGTAAACCTCATTAAATTCTCTTTGTACCGTTTTGATTTTTAAACCTAAATCCAAACCTCCCAGCTTTCTAGTAAGTACATCTCTCACATCTTTTATAAGATTCTGAGTAAATATGCTAGTAGTTAACAAAGGTTTGTTAATTAGCTCCAAATTAACCCAAAACACTATTCCTACATTCCATTTCAAATAGTTAAACTGATTAATCTCAAAATCATTATCCTCCTGCCCCACAACAAAAAAACACATCCCTTTCTTATCATTATCAGGAGTTACTCTATGATAGTCATTGTTTCCCTGATAAACCTCAGGAAAATACAACTTATTCCCATCATTATTATCTAAATGCCTGTAAGCTCTAGCGTATGAGTTTGTGAGCCAATCTAAATTAGTATCTAAAGCTAATTGTAGCTCTAAAATTGCTTTATCTATCTCTACTGCATCTATCTGAGTAGGTATGTTAGGATTTTGTAATTGTATCATATCTTTTTTTCAAATTTGGTAAAATGTACTTTTGTACAAATTCTTTTAATAGCTCCTCCTGTATCCCTAAAACCTCATTATCCTTATATTTTTCTAACAACTCTTTTGCATAAGGAACGCTCAGTAAAATCTCTACTGAATCAGCTTTTGGTATTATTCTCATGGTCTTATATAGTGTGCCTGTATCTTTCCATGTTACTCTATCCGTTGGCTGTCCTTTTTTGAATTTTATTTTAACAGTTAGAGGAGAGTAAGCTGGGCGAATTATTGAGCCTTTTGAATCCTCCCCCTTATCATACAGCTGTTTCTCTACCTGATAATCTAGTATAACAGATTTGTACTGCTCCATAGTTTCCTGTATTAAAGGATTTACAGAGTTTTTCATTTGTTCTACTGCATCTCTAGCTTTATCAAATACATCAGCCATTACATTACTCCATAAGTTACTCCACTATTTACAGAGCATGGTAAACAAACTTTATCTAAAGAGCTATGGTCATACCTTACAGCTCTCAAAGCTCTAGCGTACTGGTCAACTATATTAATGTAGTTGGTTTCCTTATCTCCCTCCAAATCTCTTATAATCATCATTTTTAACTGCTCCTCCACATGGTTTATCTGAGTAGAAAATGAAATATCTTTTAGAATCCTATGGATAACCTTTAATGAGAGAGCATTTTTTAGGCTCAGCCTGTTATCTATCCAAAAATTAGTTAAATCACATTTAGCTGAGATGTTAAAATTGAATCCCCAATTATTAGTATCAGTATCAATTACTGCCTTTATATTGAATAACTCCCTATTCAATTCTAGTCCTGCATTTGGAACGTAAAAAGCCTGCATACCTACATACTGATTTAGTGTGCTGTATCTCTTTCTAGCTACTCCTCCATCACAGGTAGCACAAAATCCAGTCCTCCAATTTAATTTACTGTATTTCACAGCTACTCCATCAATATCATCCTGATAGTATCCTAGGTAAAACATCCCTCCTGATAAATCAGCATCATCTCCCATTAAATCCTGAGCTATTTCCATCCATGTAAAATCTCCTCCTTTTGTAGAGTTAAATAAAAATTCTTTTACTGGCTCAGTCCTATGAGAATGGTACAGGTATATTTTCAAATCTGTTTGAGGCATTGTGAACTGTAAAGCAATTCTATTAATTGTGGCTTTTAAACCGATTCTTTGAGTTGGCACAAACTTTACCCCCACAAATCTACTTTCACTAATCACAGTATCCCCAATAAAGCCTGAGGCATTATAAATTACATCATTTGCCACTATCTCCTTTCCTACCTTTCCTATTTGTTTCTCTACTGTAATATCATTAAGTAGCTCAGTAATTGCTCCCTCCTCAACCTCTTTTAAATACTCCTCCAGCTCCCTGTTATTTGGTAATGTAGATTGAATTAAATCTAATCTCATTGCTGGATGTTTCTCCTGATAAAACTCCCCACTTTCTGAAATACTTAAATCTGTATCTGTAAATGCTGGAATCTCACTATTATCATAATGCTCTTTCCATCCTACAACTTTACTCAATGGAGGTACTACTATTTCCTTTTTAAACATAATTTGATTGATATAAAAAAAAGCCACCCCTATTTATAGAAGTGGCTTTTAGGTTAAACTTTAATTTTAGCTCTTATGGTAAAAACTCAAATTTCTTTACTCCTCCAGCTTTAGTAGCTGGGTCTGAGTTATAAGTATTCACTAATGCTACATCAATAGAAAATTCAAACTCCTCTACATGGGTAGCTTTCAAATGGCTCAATCCTGCAACTCCACTCAAATCTTTACAAGTTGATTTGTGCATTACTGCCACATTGAATCCAAACACATCTAAAAATGCTGTTTCCCACTTAGTTCCATCACTAGTCTCATTCCCCATTACTGCATCAACATTAATATGGGTCATTATCCCCATATCTCCATCATTCATAATGAATCCAGTAGCTTTTTTCCCTGCTCCATCTACTACATGGTTACTAAATCTGAAATCAAAGTTACCGAATTGGTAAGTTAGATTTTCATCATTGTTAGCTCCTTGGTTTCCGTAATGAGTAACAGATGGCTTTAGTCCAGTAGATGATAAAACTTTGAACGGCATAGAGTAAAAATCATCCTCCTCCATGATAACAGATAAATCATTAAAAAATGTTTCCTGCTGTGCTGATGCTACCTGCATAGTATCAGCTGTAAATGGATAGTTAGCTGATAAAATGTTAGAGTTAGAAACTCCTGATTTAATCGTATCCAATTTAGCAAAAATCAACTGCTCAACTGCCTTAGCAAAAGCATTATCTAATTTTGCCAATTTCTTTCCAAAGTCCATTTCATAACTTACTAAGTTATTGTGGTACTCACTTTTTTTCATGTGAAATCCAGCAACTAAAGTAGTCCATGTAACTGGAACCATCTCAGTAGTATTTTCCAAATCGTTAATCTCACAACTACGAGCGTTTGTAATTGCAATATCTCCAATTTTGTAAACTGGTATTTTCAAATCTCTCCCCTCAGATTCTTTGGCTTTAGTCATTAAATCCTCATTAATGATACTATTAGGGGATGCTGTCATTTCTTTTACGGCTGTTAAAAGTCCGTAACGAGTGTAACGCCACTCATCTCTTTCAATAGGATTGAGCATTTTTGCTCTAATTTCCTGTTTTAATGTGTTTACTAAACTCATCTTTTTTTGGTTTTAGGTTATTACTTTAATTCTAATTCTGAAACCTCATGCTCTTTATAAGCCTCATCATAGAAATCATTATACTCCTTAGTACCTACTGCTATCCCCTGACCTTTTAAGGTATTAGTTACTAATTCATTAAACTCTTTCTTTGTGCTGAATGCTCCTTTATCTAACACTAGTTTCGTTTTGGCGTTATCCCCTTCACCAGTTTTTATGATTTTACCTGTACTAAGATTTGGCGTTGCACCTCCTCCTTTTTTGGTTACATCTGTCTCTTTTGATAGTACACTACCTAATTTTTCTGCCCAAATCTCCTGAGCTGTTATAGGTTTGTACTCTTTATTTAGCCAAGGTTTACCATCTTCTTTATAGTAAACTACTTTGCCATCCTCAATCTTTGCATTTGCTTTAATGCTACCCTCATTTGTGGCAATTATGGCATCAATAGCCTCCTGTGGCAATCCATCCATAAATTTCAATCCTCCTCTACCTAGAGTTAAATCAGTTCCTACTGATGAGCTTAACTGCTCATTTTTCATAGTTTCAATAGTTTCCTTTAACTCTTTCTCTTTTTTCTCAAAACTCTCTCTAGCCTCCTCAAAAGTTTGTTTCCAATGGCTATTATGTGAGCCATCATCTTTCATTTTCTTTATCTCCTCATTTAGCTCTTTAATCTTAGCATCTTTCTCCTCAGGCTTGGCATCTTTCAGCTCTTTGTATTTTCCTAATACTTCCTTTAGGAAATCATAGGCTTTTTGGTCTCCCTTTTTTCTCTCTCCAATTGCCTCAAAAATATCATTCTCATAAGCCTGATGTAGCTCAGCTATCTTTGGCTTAATTCTATCCTCAAATTCTGCATCAGCAAAATTTTTCAAAATACTCTTTCCCTCTGTTGTTTCAGTTGAGTAAATTACCACAGCTTTATTTAATGCTGGGTCTTTTCTCATTGCCTCCTTAATTTCCTCTAATGTCATTTTCTATCCCTTTAAAATGTTAATATTATTACTAAAAGTGGAGTATCGCTACTCCACTCATTACTCTAAATTTTCTTACTCTTGGCTTTCTCCTCCATTATCATCTCCTGAGCCTGCTCCAGCATTTGCCTCAGCTTTTTTCTCAGCAATAAATGCCTCAAATACC
>CAKZOW010000120.1 GCA_937138345.1 uncultured archaeon
TTTACTGTTGAAGTTGATTCAAATGAACATGAAGAACTTCTTACTTGTGCAAAAGCATGTTTAGATGCTGCTATGGAAAGAGTTGAAATTGGTTGTACTATGCATGATATAGGTGATGTAGTTTACCAAGTTGCAAGTGATAGAGGTTTTAATACGATTCATAACTTATCAGGTCACCAAATAGGACCTTATGTTCTACATTATGGTTTGAGTGTGCCAAGTTTTCCAAATGAGGATATGCAAGAAGTTGAAAATTCTCAACAATTTGCAATTGAGCCTTTTGTAACTTATGGAGAACCAAGAATTAAAGCAGTTCGTCCTAGTAATATTTTACATTTAAAACAAACAAAACCAGTTAGAGATCCTATAGCAATGAAGGTTCTTAAACATATTAAAGAACATTTCCCAAAACTTCCATTTTCTAAAAGATGGTTAGTTGAGAGCGAAGCTTCAATGTTGGGTGCTAAAGGAGGAGGAATTAAAGGTTATGATTTTAAGAAAGTAAATTATGGTATTTCGGTTTTAAAGAAATACGGTTCAATTTACGAGTATGATGAATTAGGAACTGTTGATGGAGCAATTGTAGCACAGTTTGAAGATTGTGTTGTTTTTGAAAATAATGAAAAGACCATTATTACAAGATTAAAATTAGAAGAATAATTTAAACTGCATTTTGTCAGATTTAGATTATATAATTTGAGAGGTTACTTAGGAGAATGTAAGGTAACTGAACTAAGTTCAGTTCCATTATATGCTCAAAAAACCTAAGGTTTTTTGGCACATTTTTACTCCTAAAATCGTAAAAATGAAAGAAGTAGAAGTAAAAATTCGAAATATTGAGAAAAAAGAAATTATTGAGAAAATTGTGGCTCTTGGAGCTTACAAGGTTTTTAGTGGAAAGGTTGTTGATTTTAGATTTGATACTCCTGAGAGGGATTTGTCAAGGCAAGGAAAAGCACTTAGGATTAGACAAAAAGGAAAATATATTTATCTAAATTTAAAAGGTAAAAAAAAATCAAGAGAGAGTATTATTGGACGTGATGAAATTGGAGTTAAAATTTCAAATTTTAAAACTATGCAGAGGATTTTAAATGAGTTAGGATATATTAAAATTTTTGAGCTTGTAAAGTATAGGACAGAATATAGATTAAATGATATTAATTTTGATATTGATGAGTATGTCGGATTAGATCCTATTTTAGAAATTGAGAGTGATTCTTATGAAAAAGTTGAAGAATATATTAGAAAACTCGAAATTGAAGAAGAAGATATTGGAAGGGTCTATATTAGAGAAATTTTAGCTGCTAAAAAGAAACATGACGTGAATAAACGTTCTAGAAGAAATACATCTGAAGAAGACTTAGAAGACCCTAGTGTTGTCTTTGATGATTAAATAAGAAATATGGAAACTAAGGAGTCATAGTGGATGATGAGACTAGGTTCTTTTTTATTTAATACTATTTTATTTTAGAATTAATGTTAAAAATATGAGGACGGAAGGATACTAGACACTTCGAAGCTTTGCTTCGTGCGTTCTTGTACATTATCGCTTTAGCGAGAATGTTTGAACCTTTACTCAAATCCTTTGATAGTGAGATTTATATCATTTTGATATGTTATTATTTATTTTTAGAATTAATGTTAAAAATATGAGGACGGAAGGATTTGAACCCCCATCTGCAGGGTTGGAGCCTGCCATTCTAACCAGGTTATACTACGTCCCCTCAAGTGCATGTGACAATGAACTAGTGTCGATGTCTTGCTAGTAATAGTGAGTTGATATGATTTTTAAAGCTTGTGATTTTCTTTTGTTTTTAGTAGTTGACTCATTTTTTGAGATACAAATATATTTAAATGGATTTATTTGGGTATTTTTATTGCATATTAAAGATCAATTATGATTTTTAAGAAAGCTTATCTATTAAAATGGCAAAAAGAGAAAATTTATTACCTTATTCTCCTTTAGGAAGGTTAATTCAGGATGCTAGTGGTAAAAGGGTGGCATTTGAAGCAAAAGTTGCTGCAGAGAGAATTTTAAGTGATCTCACAGAAAAAATAGTTCACAAAGCTCAATTACTAGCAGAACACTCAGGAAGAAAAACGATTAAAGGAAAAGATATTCTTTTAGCTTACAATCAATTAAAAGGAGGGAAATTATAAGATGAAAAATTTTACTAAGTCAAATTTTTTCAAACACGAGAAAATACTAAGTATTTTGGTGTCTCATAAATCCAACGGGGTGAATTTATAAGATGTCGCTACCATTACATGCATTAGAGAATTTGATGAAAGATAAAGGGGCTCAAAGAGTCTCAGAAGATGCTAAAGAAGAATTGAAAAAAATATTAGAGCAGTATCTTTATGATTTGAGCGTTAAGGCTTCAAAAATTGCAGGACATTCTAATAGAAAAACAATTAATGCTGGAGATTTACTTATTGCAAAAGAATAATTGCTCACCTTTATTTTTTTTCTTTTAAAACTTGTGTCGTCTCCTTTTAATGACTTTAGAAGTACGACAAATATTTATAACTGTATTTCTTTTGTTTGTTGTTATAATTATGAGTATTTCTTGATATACTAACAGATATCTTGACTTTTACCTATTTAATAAAATGAGTGGCGATAATATTAAACGATGTCCTGAATGTGGTGGTACAAACCTCTACAATAATAAAGATAAGGGAGAGATTGTATGTAGATCTTGTGGATTAGTTATTGATTCTAAAAATATTTCCTTAGGAAAAGAATGGAGGGATTTTGAGGAGAGTGATGATTCCGAGATGAGAAGATCAGGTGCTCCAACTTCTTATACTAAATATGATATGGGTATGGGTACTGCAATTGGTTCAGAATTCGATTCTTTTTCTATGGATAAAAAGCACAGATATAAACTTCAAAGACTAAAAAGATGGCAAAAAAGGTTATCTACAGTTATGGAGAAGAATTTAAAGATTGCTTTAGGAGAACTTAGAAGATTATCCTCATTTTTAAATTTACCAACATCAATTGAAGAAGAAGCGGGAAAAATTTATACGGAAGCTGTTCAAAAAAACCTTGTTAGAGGAAGATCAATTGAGAGTGTTGTTGCAGGTGTTGTATATGCTGCATGTAGAAGACAAAATATTCCAAGAACCTTAGATGAGATTGCTGAAGCATCAGGTATTGATAAAAAAGAGATTGGAAGATCTTATAGGTATGTAACAAGAGAGCTTAGAATTAAAATTTTACCTTCAAATCCAGTAGATTATATTTCAAGATTTGCATCAGTGTTAGATTATTCTGCTGAAACTCAATCAAAAGGAATTGAAATTTTATCAAAAGCACTATCATTAGAATTAACTTCAGGAAGAGGGCCTATTGGAATTGCAGCAGCAGCACTCTATATTGCAGGTCTTTTAGAGGGAGAGAGAAGAACACAAAGAGATATCTCAGAAGTATCAGGAGTGACAGAAGTTACTATTAGAAATAGATATAAGGAAATTATCACAAAGCTTGACTTAGAGGATGAGATTAAGAAAATTAAAGCAAAATCTAAAGAGGATGAGGCAAAAGATGAAAACGTATTTTAGACTTTTACAATTTTTTTTTTTAGTATGTTTTTCATTTGGAGTAGTTAGTGCAGATGAATTAAATGAAAATGGCCAGTATTCTTTAACTATTCCAGAATTTGAAAAAACTATTTACAATGATGATCTAGTATTTGATTTTTCTTTTACAATTAAAAATAATGAAAATTTTGATCAAGAAATTGATTTAGTTTTTGAGGAATTAGCAGGATGGGATATTAATACTGAGGATTTATCTATTTTATTATCTCCAAATGAAGCAAAAGTTGTTGAAGTTGAATTTAAAGCAAATTCAGAATTTGAATATTCAAAAAGGTTTTCAGGACAAGATTATATTAAAATTAAATTAAATGATGGATATAGTGGTGTTGTTTATTTTCCAGTTACTGTTTTAAGTGGTGATGAACAAGTTGATTTTGTTTTTGAAGGAAATATTTTATCAAAAGAAGACACACCAGTTTACTTTATTCCAAGAATTTCTTCATCAAAAGTAAATCCAGTAACTCCTCTAGGTTTTAGTGTTGAGTCTAAGGATCTTTTTAGAAATGAAGCAGCACAAGTAGAAGTATTTATTGATGAAGAAAAAATTTATTCAAAAGAACATATGTTTGAACAAAATCATCAATATCAAGTATACCAACAAATGATTCCAGAAAATTATAATCCTGGAAGATATACTGTTGAATTAATTGTGAGACATGAGAGTACTTCTAATTCTGCTAGAGAGTGGAATGCTAGAGAACAAATTATTGTTGAAGAGTATAAAAATTTAGAAGTTGAGAGTGATTTTTCAAAAAACTTGATTAAAGATAATGCAAAATTAATTATTTCTAACAAAGGTAATGTTGATGATGTTTATTCTCAAGAAATTGAACACGGAGGATTTATGTCCTTATTTTTTGGAGCAGAATTTGCAAGTGGAGAAGATATTGATTATACTAGTGAAGGAAATATTGTTACATTAGAAGTTCCTCTTGAAAAAGGAGAGAGTGTTGAAATTTATTACTATTATAACTTTATTCCTTTGTATGTAATTTTATTTGTAATTGCAATTCTTGTAATGTATATTTATTCAAGAAAAACATCTAATCCTTTAAGTGTTGAAACTAGAGTTTATGAAGTTAAAAAAGATTCACATGAAGGAGTTAAATCCCTGAAATTAAGAATTGGATTTGAAAATATTAGATCAGAAGAAATTGATTCATTAAAGATGATCTTTAGAATGCCTAGTTATCTAAGTGTTAAAGATGATTCATTTTTATTAACTCCACCAAAACAAGTTCTTAAAGGAAAGTCACATTACAAATTAATTTGGGATTTTAAAAGATTTGAAAAAGAAGACTCAAGAATTTTAGGATTTCAAATGGTTAATTCAAAAGGAATTTTAGGAGATGTAAGACTTGAAGATTTAGAATTTGAAGTTAAAATCAATGGTAGAGTTAAAAGATATTATACTTCATTTCCAGTAATTAGAGGATAGATAAGGGAATGCGAGATGAGCCAAAATTTGCTAGGTGACGTGCGTGTTTTGAGAGAGGAGGCAAGAGATAAATGAGAGAAAATAAAAAAGGTACTAATTTAATTCAGGAGTATCCTGTTGTTTCTATTATTACGATTTTAGTAGTAGCTTTGGTTTCTTGGAATGTTGTTGCTTCATATACTGATGAAGAAAAAGGTATTGGAAATTCAATAAGTGGTCTAGATAATTCTTTAGAATGTCAATTTGATAAGAGTAAATGTGACTATTCTAGTAGTAAGGGTCAATTAGATATAGATTCTAACGTTGCTCAACAAAACAATAGGGCCCCTTTAGATATTACTGTAGATGAAAGTAACTTTGAGCTTATAAATACTGATTATAAAACTAAATATAGTAGATTAGGGTCTCAGTTAATTTTAGAGATTGAGAAAGTAGCAGAAAATTTAGATATGGATCCCTTATACTTATTTGCAGTAATTGACTTTGAAACAGGTGGAACCTTCTCTTCATCAGAAAAAAACAGAGCAGGTAGTGGGGCTGTAGGTTTGATTCAGTTTATGCCAGATACGGCAAATTCTTTAGGAACATCCTCAAAAGAATTAGAAAAAATGGATGAATATGAACAATTGGAATATGTTGAAAAATATTTTAATCAGTTTAATGTTAATTATGATTCTTTACAGTCAGTATACATGGCAGTTTTGTGGCCTGGAGGAATAGAAAAACCCTTAAATTATATCATGTTTGCTAAAGGTGATCGTTATTATAATTCAAATATTGGTCTTGATAAAAATAAAGATGGATATATTATCATAGCTGAAACATTAGAAAGAGTTGTAGATCATTACAATTCATAATTTTATCTTATGATAAAATTTCATTATATCTAAGATTCTTAATAGGTCTAATTTCAAAGTACTTTGAAATCACAACATACTCTATATTTTCCAGGAGCATATTGACCTACTTTTCTTACTTGTAATACTTCTACTTCTACCCCTGCTTTTTTAGCTTGAGTTATTACACGACCTTCAGTTTCGTGTGGAAATTCACTTTCATGAACAAAGTCATACATGTGGATTGTTGCATTTTTTGCGGCTGCTTTAAATGCAGTATCTAGGAAGAGATGTGCATCTTTTGGAAGTGGCATGTAGATTTCATCGAAGAGATGAATTTCTTCTAGAGGAATTTTTCTTTCATGTTCTAAGTAATTAAGAAGCAATCCTTTTTCAAAGCCAGAATTGAATTCATAGATATGGTGTTCTATTTGTATTTTGAAATTAAATTTAGTTGCATACATTACAAGATAAGGTACAAAGTCTTCGGGATCTTTTACTTTATCAAAATTAAGAGTTAATGTTGTTCCAGACTTTAATTCATTTAAACTCTCAACAATCCAGTGTGGGTGGTTTTTAAATAATAACTCAGTGTGTTCTTTTGCTTCTTCTTCAAATTCTTTTTCAGCTTTTTTTGTTTTTAGAGGAAATGCTTCAATTGCTTCTCTTACATCTGCATTAATGAAATGTAGTCTTAAATAATTCATATTTTTTCTAAGTACTTTCTCTATTGCAGGGACTTCGTTAGCGTCTAAAAATCCTAGTAGATTATCGTATATATGTGATTTTTTAATGATATTTTTATTTAATTCTAGAGATTCTAATGCATAGTTGTGACCCTCGGGATTAAGCTCAATTGATGTAATTCTTCCAATATCTGGGTTTTTTCTTAATGCTACAAACGAGTATGGTCCACAACCAGAAAATAATACTAATGCCCTTGCATCATCATCGATGTTTTTCATAAGTTGTTCTCTCTCAGTTGAGAGTTTAGCTGAGAAGTAAACTGTTTCAGGGTTGATTTTCAATTTAATATTATTTTCTGTATATATTGTCTCTTTTCTATTCTCACCTGCGATATGTACTAATTCTTGAGTTCTAAATTCTCCCCCATGAATTCCAGATTTTTTAAGAACTACTTTAATAGATTTATTAGTTATAATAATTGCTTCTCCTATATCTTTTTCATAGGGAATCAATTCCTCTTCTACTTCAGTAATTGCAATATCTCCTACAATTTCAAAGGACCTTTTTACTTTTGTTAGTAAGTTTTCTGGTATTTTTTCTTTAAGTACTTCTTGAATTGTTGTTTTTTTCATATTATATCTAGAAATATAAATATTTTCTAATTTAAAAAACAGTGTGTTTGTCATTTCTTAGTAAGATATATAAAGAGCTTTTTTGTATTTTTATTTGAATGAATACGATGGCCTTAGAAAAAGAACATTTAATAGAAAATGAAATAATGTATTTTGGAGGTGTTGGTTTTTATGTTCCAAGATATAATGAGAGACATATCAATACTGTTAATGCAATGTATAGTCAACTCTCAGAGAATGTATTTCATATAGATAGGAAAAAATTTATTTCTTTGGCAAGAGATTATTTATCTACTATTTCAAATTCTGAAGTAGTAGTATGTGGACACCACAATGAAAATTTATTCTTAGGCTTATTAGAATATAGTCAAAAAGAATCAAGTATGTCTCCTTTAAATACAGGATTAGTTTTGAAAATGGGAAATTTAGCTGATGTTAGGGAAGAAGACAAACTTGATGCAGATTATTATTTTAAATCAGCAAAGAAATAATTTTAGAAAGATATATAAACTCTAAAAAACAGTAGGTTTTTTTAGGATGGAAAACATACCTAAAGATAATAACCTTCTCACATATTTAACAGACAAATTATCCTTGATGATTGAACAACAAGGAGATCAAATTTCTATTACAGGATCAGAATATAGGTCATATCAACCATATCTTTCACATGAATTTAAGGATAAAGGATATAGATTATTTTGTTTTCCAAACAATAGAGTTGTTTTTCCGGAAAAAGAATTTAATTTAGATCAACAAGCAGAACAATACCATAGAAAAACAAATCTTGAAACACAACAAATTTTTGTTGATTCAAATAAAAAGTCCGAAGAAGGAAAATTGGAGTTAGTTTTACAAACTGCTTAATTTATGTAAAACTTGAGTAAAAATGAAGTTTTTTTATCAAATTCAACCTTAGTCAAGATCAAACCTATCTAAAATTACTTTGTAATTTTTGTGAAAATTCTATTTAATCTAAATCGAATTCAACTTAAATCAAAGATTTAAGAAAGTTTGATATCTAATCAAGATCAAACTCATCTTTGATTTCTCTTATTGCATTTGGATCTTCTCCTCCGTGCCATGTTGTTCTAGGTTTTACCTGCATTGTGTGTAATCTCTCATTTTTATCATCCATTATAATTGCACAACCTTTTGTTCTAGGCATTGCATTAAAGAGTGCTTTTGATCCTTTATTATTATAGGATAAGAATACTTTATCTAAGGCTTCGAGATCAAAACTAGCAGTTAGTCTGTGTGACATTACAATATCAGACTGAGTTACTGCATCAGTGTGGATTTTAGCAGGTTGTTGGGTTGCCATAATCAGAGATACTCCAGGTTGTCTTCCTTCTCTGAGAATTGTCATTAATGCTTGTTTTGAAGGAGCTTCTTCATCTCCAGCAGGTAAGAATTCATGTGCTTCATCTACAATTAACCAAGGCATTGGAAGATCTTCTTCTATCTCATCTTTTTTTACAACTTGTGTTTTATTTACAATGTCAAATATTTCTTCTCTTTTTCTTACAAGCATCCTCTCAACAAATACTTTTTTAGCAATAATACCAAGAGCTAGAGCCTTTACTTCCCATCCACCTGGAAGAGCTACATATGGTGAGAGATCTATTACAGTTACTTTTCCACCTTGAAAAATATCTTTAATAGGAGTTCCTGTTTTTGAAAAAAGTCCCCAAGTTTTTGTATTTTCAAATCTATTTACAACAGCGAGTTTTGTTTTATCATCAAGCCTATCGTCTTGATTTGTTGTGTCAATAATGTCATCGATTTCAAAATTTTTTCCTGAATTGAGAAGTTTGTTAATTACTCTTTGAACAGCTACTCCAATTTCGTCATCAGTTTTTAGTTTAAAGGCATTCATCCAATCTTCAATTGAGAGCTCTTTTGGTTGAATGTAGAGAGGAAAATCAACAGGAACCCCATCTTCTTTATATTTATTGTAGAATCCTCCGGGAACATAGATTTGAACATCAAGTCCTTTTCCTTCAAGCCCCCATTTTTTGAGTAATGAATCATCTTTTTTATTTGGGTATTTCATGGACCAATACACACCCATTGTGTCAAGCATCATAAATGCTAAATTTTTAGATACTTCAGGGTCCATGTCAGCAAGTCCTTCTGCAATTGATCCCATAGTGTATGACTTTCCTCCACCTCTTTTTCCTAATACAAGCATTGCGTGTGCTCTACTTACATCCATATAAATTGGATTTGAGAGAGAGTAATTTTCACCCATTTGAACGTATTGTTTACCAATAAAAACAGAACCTTTTGTTCCATATTTTTCATTTTCTGATTTTGGTCGTCCAAGGATAATATCGTGCATAGAATTTATGTGTTTTTTTAGTTTTTAAAGTTTTGAGTACATTTTGGAGTGGGTGTATTTACATTTTTTTATGTAAATTTTTATATACTTGAGATTAACTAATCTCTTATGACAAAAATTGTTGATGAATTAATTATTGATAATCATTTAAAATTAAGAAAGCTCAAAAATGATGATTTAGAAAATTATTTTAAAGTAAATACGAGTGATTCTGCAAAAAAAGGATTTATGGCTATCCTTTCAACACTGAATGGGGCAAGAGAAGAGTTGTCTGAAATAATTGCTGAGTATTCTTCTAACGAGCCAAATGAGTGTGGGTATGCGATAGAATATAGGGGAGAATTTGCAGGAGTTGCGACATTAGAAGGAATTGGGAGAAAAAGATTTGAACATGTAGCAAATATTGCTTATTCCCTATTGCCAAAGTATATGTGTAAAGGTATCGGAACTTTAGCAGTTAGAAAATTATGTGATTATGGTTTTGAGACTTTTCCCTTGACGAGGATAGAGGCAACAGTTGCAACACAAAATATTGCTTCAAATAAACTACTAGAAAAGGTAGGATTTGTTCTAGAAGGAATGAAAAGAAATAGTTGTAATTATCAATATTTAGGTCTAGTTGATGAGAATATTTATGCTTTATTAAAAAAAGAAGATGATTATAAGGAGAATATTTAATATGACTCAAAAAGTATTATTTCATGGTTCAAGGAATGAAATCAAAGACTTTTTGGAATCAAGAAAAGCATACTAATGATAATTAAATATATAAACTTGTTTTTACCAGTTTTACTAGATAAACTATGGAAGAATTAAATCAAAGAGAAATTGAGGTAAAATGGCAAAAAAAGTGGAAAGAAGAAAAAACATTTGAGCCTAAAGTTGATGAGAATAAAGAGAAATATTTTGGAACTGTTGCATATCCTTATGCAAATTCAATTTTACATATTGGACATGGAAGAGGATACACTGCACCAGATATTTTTTTGAGATACCAGAGACTACAAGGAAAAAATGTATTGTTTCCTCTAGGATATCATATTTCAGGAACTCCTGTTTTAGCAGTTAGTGATTCTATTAAAAGAGGAGATCAAGAACAAATTAAAAGAACAAAGGATGCTCTAAGAGAATATGTTCAAACAGAGGAAGAAATTGAAACATTAATTGAGAGTTTTAAAGATCCAATGAATATTGCAAATTTTTTCTCAGGAACAATTGAAGATTCCCTAGACTCAATTGGAGTATCAATTGATTGGTCAAGACAATTTTCTACAGGAGATGCAAATTATCAAAAATTTATTGAATGGCAATTTAAAAAACTAGATGAAGCTGGAGTTTTAGTTCAAGGAAAATACCCTATTTTATATTCTGCAGCAGATCAAAATGCAGTAGGTGAAGATGATATCAAAGATGGGGATACTGACAAAGTAACTTTATCCGAGATGACCTATATTTTATTCAAGTTAAAAGACGAAGAAGAATATGTGGCAATTGCAACACTAAGACCAGATGCTTTATTTGGTACAACTAATTTATGGATTAATAAGCAAGGAGATTATGTTAAAGTTTCAGTTGATGGACAAACTTGGATTGTTGACAAAGAAGCAGTCGTTAAGTTAGAACATCAATTTGATGAAGTGAAAGTCATCTCAGAACACAAAGGAGAAGAATTCTTAGATAAGGTATGTATTACTCCTTTAATTGATAGGGAAGTTGTTATTTATGATGCAGACTTTTTAGATCCTAATCATGGAACTGGAATTGCGTATTCATCTCCAGCAGGTTCTCCTCATGATTTTATGGGACTTCAAGATGCTAAAAAAGAAGGAAGAGTACCCGAAGATTTAGTTCCAATTGTGAGTGTCGAGACTACAGATAAGAAAGGAAATATTATAGAATACAAAGGAAGTTGTGCTGCAGAGGATAAGTGTTTGAAATTTAACATTACTTCATCAACAGATCCAAAACTCGAAGATGCAAAACAAGAACTCTACAAAGAAGAACACTATGGTGGAAAACTAAATTCAGAAGCAGGAGAGTTTGCAGGAATGTACATTAAACAGGCAAAAGACAAAGTAAAAGAAAAATTAGTTGGTCTAAATTTAGCAGGAACTTTTTATGAAACTTCAAGAAGGGCTGTAACTAGAGGTGGAGATAAAGTACTTGTTGCATGTTTAGATGGACAGTGGTTTTTAAATTATAAGAACCAAGAAACAAAGGATAAAGCATTATCTGTTCTTGATCAAATGGAATACCAACCACATAAATTAAAAGCGACTCAAGAAGGTTATTTAAATTGGGTTGAGATGAGGCCATGTGCAAGAAAGAGAGGTATTGGAACTCCTCTACCACAAGACACAGAATGGGTTATTGAATCACTTTCAGATTCTACAATTTATCAGATGCTTTATTTAGTATATGGAATTATTTCAAGAGAGAAAATTACTTCAGAGAAATTAACTTCTGAAGTTTTTGATTTTGTTATGCTCAGGCGAGGACAAGTGACAGAGGTGTCTGGAGGCTCGGGGATTTCTGAAGAAGTATTGAATGAAATGCAAGCTCAAGTTACATACTGGAAATCTTTTGATCTACGTTATACTGGAGGGACTCATTTATCAAATCATTTATCATTTTTAATTTATCATTATTCTCTGATTTTTGATCAAGAATACTGGCCTAAAAAAGTAGCAGTTGGTGGAATGCTTATTCGTGATGGACATAAGATTTCAAAATCAAAAGGAAATGGTCTACCACTAGTTCAAGTACCTAAACAATATGGTGCTGATTTGTATAGACTCTATGTAGCACTTGCTGCAAATTTTGATGTTGAGATGGACTTTAGAGAAGAAGATATTAAAGGTTTGAGTAAGAAATTTGATAGGTTTAAAGATTTAATTTCTTTATCTTTAGAACAAGAAAAGGTTGAGTACTCTACTTTGAGCTCAACAAATAAATGGTTGGTGTCAAGATTTTATTCTAGGGTTGAGGAGTATAAAGAATTCTTTGATTCAATGAGAATGAGAGAAGCCTATGTAAGTGTTTTCTATGAATTTATGAATGAGATAAATTATCATCAAAGAAGAACTTCAGAAGAAGAAACAAGTAAGGTACTAAGATTTATTGTTGAAGATTATCTTAAAGTTATGACTCCAGTTATTCCTCATATTTGTGAAGAATTTTGGTCAAAACTAGGCAATGAATCTTCAATTTCATTAGAGATGTTATCAACAGATACAGAAGAATTTATTGACAAAGAGATTGAAGAATTGGAAGAAATTATTTCTACTTTAGTTACTTCAATTTCAAGAGAGCTAGAAAATAAACCAGAGGCTAAGATGATTTCAATTATCCAGGCAAGAACTCAGAGATTTGAATTATTTGATACTCTAAAAGGTTTATTATCTCAGGGAGGAAAACCAGACTTTAAAAAAATTATGGGTGAGTTAAATCAAAGGTTTGGAGATGATAAGAAATTCATCCAGAAATTTGTACCTAAAACATTAGGTTCTGGTTTAAGTTTTTATCTATCTCAAGAAGATGAAAGAACATTACTTGAAGATACAATAGACTTTTTTAAAGCTGAATTCTCAGTAGATTTTGAAATTGTAAATGCAGAAGATGTTGAGATGAATTCAGGAACTTTAGTTCCTGGAAGACCACAAGTAGTAGGTAGATAAAACAATTTTTTATTTTTTTGGAGTCCATCTGAAAGATGTATTTATAGTATTAGGTAATTTATTAAATCTTAAGGAACAAATTTCTTTATTTGGAGTACATGATCCAATATATACAAAAGATTTTCCAACTGTACCTATATTTCTAGTATTATATTTGAAAAACCAACTATTTTGGGTCCCGTTATCATATTCTAAATTTTCAAATAATTTTGCAGATGGAATTAAGACTCTAATATCTATTTTTTTTCCTTTTCCAAAATTACGGGAAGTGATTTGTATGGTAAATCCAAGTATTCTTGTGTAAGAAGAGTTTCCTGATTATGTATATAATTCAAAGATTCATTAATATTTACTACTCCTATTCTACTCTCAATTCTTAAAACTCCTTTTTTTTCAATACCAACAGATTTCTGATTTAATAGATAATCAATTGCATTAGTTAGGCTTGTGGAGTAATAATTTTCTTCTTCCATTTTTAACTAAAACCATATATCATTAATCCAACTACTATAAGTAAACTACCATACATTATTGGAGTTAGAAATAGTGGGAGTGTTAGAAGTACCAAGATCATTTCAATAATACCATAACTTAAAAATAATATTCCTATAAGTGTTAGGATTAAGAAAAGCGTTTTTGAGATTACTTTTTTTACAATTTTTTTTACTTTTCTCTCAATTTGTTTTTCAATACTTTTTATAATATTTTTTTGAATTGATTTAATATTAATTGTGATTTGTTCTGAGATAAATTCGGAGAATTTATTTTTTATTGATGAGAAAAAGTTTTCTTTTGACATATATAGATATAGTATTGTTTGCTTATTTATATTTCTTAGTGTTTTTAGTATTTTTGAGTAAATAAGTTTTATATAGTAGTATGTTTAAATTTGTTTATGAAAGATCTCAATGAAAAAGCATTAGAATTTATTGTTCAAGATATTGAAGATTCAGGAAAATTAAGTTCTGCAACCCATTATTCTGATTATTTTGAGGTAATAACTGCTTTAGTAGAAATAGGAAATTTAGAGTATGCAAAAAAATTGCTTTTATACTTGTCTAGGTTTCAAACATGGAGGGGTGTATTTGAATTTGAGCAGCTTCAAGAAGATAATGGTAAGTATAATGCAATTATGTATCTTAATTTATTGTCTAAGTATTTGATTAAGTCTAATTCTCTTGATGAAGTAAAGTTTTTTAAAAAGAATTTAAAAAAATCAATTACTTCTCTTAGAGATTATTTTGATGAAGATTATTTGCTTTTTTATAGAATTGGTTGGAATCAAAGAAAGGAATTTCATTTTAAAGAAAATCTGTATTTTTTATCGCTAGCTTTAGAGTTCTCAGATTTTTTGAATCATCACGATTTTAATCAATTGGCTGATGAGCTATTTATGATCAAGGGTAAGGTAGAACTTGGTTTTGAGAGATATTTTTTTCAAGAAGATATTGTAATTCAATATTTTATTCCGGAGGAAAAATATTATCAAGGATACTTAGATTTTGAGATTAGAAGATTTTATACTGAGTATGCATTTTCTACTAAGTTTACAGACTCAGTTATTTCAAAGAAATTAACAGAAACAGATTTTGATGAACATTTTTTTAATAGATTATATACATATCTATTTTTTAAAAAAACAAATCAAGAGTATAAGAAATACATCAAAAAAGACCTCAAATTTCTCATGGAACTTCCTACATCTTTAGTTCCTAAAAAATATTTAGGAAGTATTGAAAAATCTCTTTTTCATGAAGAGCCAACTATTGTAAAAATGTCTAATAAAAAATATAATGTTTTAATTAAAGGATTTAGATTAAAAGTAGCTGCTTTGATTTTGAGGTTATTAGCATAATGGGTCGTGTTAATAGAAGTTTTTATATTAAGAAATCTTTGGATATTTTAGAGAGCGAATACCAAAAATGGGATGTTCTCAACAACTGCTTTGCAATTCTTGGTTATCTAATTTTTAGAGGTGTATTTTAATGGGTAGAGTTAACAGATCTTTTCCAATTGAGAGTATTCTCAATACTCTTGAAGGTGAGTATCCAAAATGGGATGTTCCGGTTGTGACGTTAATTGCAATGCAGAGTGGAGATCCATTTAAGGTTTTAATTTCAACAATTATTTCATTGAGAACAAAAGATGAAGTAACAATTGAGGCTTCAAAAAGAATTTACAAATTACTTACTAAACCTAGCGATGTTTATGGAGTAACTATTGAACAAATTGAGATGGCAATATATCCATGTGGTTTTTATAAGAGAAAGGCAATCCAAATTATGGATATCTGCGATAGACTTGTTAGAGAATTTAACTCTGTTGTTCCAGATACCATTGATACTTTACTTGATTTTCCTGGTATTGGAAGAAAGACTGCAAATTTAATTGTAGCTGAAGGACATAATTTGCCTGCACTGTGTGTTGACGTTCATGTTCATAGAATTTGTAATAGATTAGGATATCTCTCAACTAAAGATCCAGATGATACAGAATTTACTCTTAGGAGGTCTTTAGATCAAGCTTATTGGAAGAAAATTAATTATTTAATGGTTGCCTTTGGCCAGAGTTTATGCAGGCCAGTGAGCCCACATTGTTCTAAATGTCCTCTACTTGATGTATGTAAAAGAAAAGGTGTTGATAAACATAGATAAACATACGAGAAGAGGGGCTAGAGAAAAGAGAATTGAAGACTTAGTACTTAACGTACGAAATCTATAAGCACTTGATCTCCAATTGATCTAATTGAGAGGGTTTTTGGACCTGCTGAGAATTGATCTCTTGAATAGTAGGCGACATTCCCATTATGAGTACAATCAGAACAATTTAGGAAAATATAATTCTGTGAAGTTTCATACAAACTACTTCTTGATAATTCCTCACCTATTGTTGTAATATTAATGTATGTGAAATTAACACTCCCAGAATTATCATACACTATTGAAATATTTTCAATGTTTTCAGGAAACTGAGCTTTGATTTGAACTTTGTTACCAGAACCTCTGAAATATATTTCTTCACTAGTTGTTATTACATCATTGAAAATAGAATCTATTTGTTTTGAATCTAAGTCATCTTTTTGATATGAAGAAAAACTAAAAAATAATGATGCGATGATTGTTGTTAATGTTAAAGCAATACCTATGATTGTAATGTATTCAAGAGAAATCTGTGCTTTTTTCATAGTTTATAATAAAAAAAATGAAATTATTCGATTGATGTTCGAATTCTTCCAGTTGCTGTACTTACTAAACCAGTTCTAGCACTTTCAACAGGGATTCTTATGTCTCCTTCTAAAACGTCTCCAGAGATTAATTGGTTTGCTTCACATGTAACTGTAGCTAATACTAGTTGTCCGCTTACAACACTTAACATACAATTGTCAGCACCAGTACCTCCAGTACATGAAGTTCCATCGTAGTTAACAGTAGTTCCTGAGTCTAGATTGTTTAAACTCATATCTCCTGCAGCTCCCGCAATTGATGAATCACAAGCATATCCGTTATCTGATGAGATGTTTAATTCTGTAACATTAATTCTTGATGATGTGGATCCAATGTAAGTGAAAGCAAATTGAACTCTATCTGATGTTGAAGCAGCAACAACTTGTGTACCATCACCTTGTAGGTTATTGTTAAGGGAAACTTCACTTGGTAGTAAACCACCGAAATCTACGAATGAGAAGATTAATGCTCCTACGATTAGTACTACTAAAAGCATCCAACCGTATGTCATTAAAAACTCAATTGCAGCCTGAGCTTTTCTGTTTGTTTTTTTAAATGCCATAACTTTTTACTAAATAATTTACTTATATATGTTTTTTATCTCTGTAAAGTAAAAACCTGTTTCTTCTACGATATTTCGTTAAAAACCGACCAAAAATTTTTTTCAAATTTTTGAGTATGTTTTTTATTTATACAATTCCTGAGAAGAACGCAACTCCTGCATTTGAGAGTATTGTGTATAAAATCATTGCAATGATAATATATATTGGAAGATATTTAATTGCCTCATATGTTTTTTCATTTTTAAGAGAGGATGTAATAAGGGATGAAAATAATGTAATTAAAGCAATCATTGCATATGAGAAGTTTTTTAGGTATGTCCTATATACATCAGGAATATCTCCTCCTGAAAACATTGAAATTTGTGTTTCTGCAAGAAGTCCAAATAAATCACTAATAAATGTTAGCAGTGTTAATGCAAGAGCAAATAATAATGGGGCAACTGCAATTGATATTGCTTGGATAATAATTGCAAAACCACCTGCAGAACCTTTAATTTCATCATTTAACATATAAATTCTTTTTAGATTTTGTGAAATTCTCTCAAGAGGTTTTGATAAATTACCTCCTCCTCTTAATCCTTCTTCAATTAAAAAAACAGTACGGCTAAGAATTTCAGAATCATATCTTTCTTTGAATTCTCTGAGAACTTGAAGTGTTGTTTTACCCATCATAATTTTTTCATTCATCAGAGTTACTTCTTTTAGTAAGTCTTTTTGTTCAGGTCTTACTGATTTGATCATTCCTCTCTCTAGTGAAATTCCTCCTTTTAGATTTGATACTAATGCATCTATGAATTCTGGAAGATCTTTTTCAATATTGTCTTGTGCTTTTTTGTATTTTGAATTTATCTGGAAAAAATATGTAAGCAAAATAAGGATATATGATGTAAATGATATTACTGTGTATGCTAAAAAAATACCAAAGAAATACATTAAACTCCCTTGATTGATAAACCATTTTAAAAAGTTACTTGAGAGGATTGGTTCTGAGAGAAGAACAAAGAATAGAAATGCAATTATTTGGGAGAGAATAAAAATATTTGAGATTATTAAGTAATTAATATTATCAAAATATACTTTTTCTACAACATGTTCTAGTTCATCTCTAATTTTAAATGAAAAAATTTGATTAGGCATTACAAGTTTTCCGAATTCTTCTTTATCTAATTTATTTAATGGTATCATTTTTTGTATTATAGGGAATTTTTAGCAAACTTGAAGGATGAGTAAAATATATACTGGAATAAAAACATAAATAAGAATATTCCAATGAGAATATATTTTAGAAGAGCAGGAGTTCCTGGGTTTGCAACTGCTAATCCTAAGATTAAGAATGTGATTCCAAGTGATGGTACTACAATACCTAGTAGCAAATACATCATAACTTTAGGATTTAATTTTTTAGAGAATGCCTGAATCTCTACTACTTTTTTTTGTGAACTCTCTTCAATAAAATTTGCTAATACTTCTTTTAGGTCTACTCCAATTTTTAGAGAATCAGCTAATCTTTTAAGTAATATTTTAATTTGTTCTGCGGGAGCATACGAA
The DNA here is from genome assembly GCA_937138345.1 of uncultured archaeon. Lineage (GTDB taxonomy): Archaea > Nanobdellota > Nanobdellia > Woesearchaeales > UBA583 > UBA583. Next base: position 18,559 of record CAKZOW010000120.1, read on the forward strand.
ATAGCATCATTTAATGCTGCTTCAAGATCTTTACCTGTTTTAAAATCAGTATATATTCTTTTGAAGAATCTACCTCCAGGTCTATCAATTTCTGCAATTCCCTGAATAACATTTCCCAGAGGCAAACCACTTTCAAGACTTACTAAGAAGTATTCAGATACAAATAATAAATCTGAATCAATTGTTCTTCCGTACTTTGTAATTTGAACATCAATTACTCCAACCCAAAATTTGTAAAATAGAGGAGTAAAAAGAAAAAAAATAACGCATTCTACTATTAGCAGAAGAAGTAAATTGCTTTTAAAAATTGGGAATGCTATAAACCCTATTGCGATGGAACTCATAATACTCATAGCAACAGATTGATTCATGTACTGAAATGGTGTTTGTTTGGAACCTGCTTTTTTTAATTTTAATTTAATTTCAGGGTTTTTTTTTACAAGTCCTCTAATAAACATTGTCCAGAAACTCATTTTTTAAGTGATCTCATATCTTTTTTGATTTGCTTGAAAAGCTCCTCTTTATTTTGAGAATATTTGTTTACAATAATTCCAACTTGATCAATTTGGTTGATTTTAAATGCTTTGAGATATTCCAAAACCATCATTCTTTCTTTAAGTGATTTAAAAAATTCTTTTTCACTCATACCTTGAAATTCTTCAAGCATTTTAATCATTCTAGTTGGTTTTTTCTTGAATATTTGTTTTTCTTGAGTTGGAGAATATTGAATTACTACAGATTCATTTCCTTCTCTATCCATTTCTGCAACTTGGAGTGTCATACGTTTTCCATTTCTTCTATCTCTGTGTTGAATTACAATTAAACCTAATGAGGATAATGTCATTTTAGGAATTTCAATTGGCGGGGATGAGAGCCTAATTACGGTTTCTTCTGCATTTGTTGCGTGAAATGATCCATATACTGAGTGTCCAGTTCTCATTGCTTCGAAAAGTACTTCTGCTTCTTCTTTTTTCCTAATCTCTCCAATAATGATTCTATCTGGTCTCATCCTTAAGGAATTTACAATTAAATCAAGCATTGAGATCCCACCTTTCCCTTCAGGATTTGGTTGACGTGCTTCCATTGGTACCCAGTGAGCATAACCAGGTAATCTAATTTCTCTAGTATCTTCAACAGAGATTATACGCTGATTTGCAGGCATAAATGTGGAGATTGAATTTAAGTAAGAGGTTTTTCCAGAACCAGTTCCACCAGCAACGATAATTGAGAGTTCATTTTCAATAGCTATCCAAATTAGAGCAAGAGTTGCAGCGTTTGCAGTACCTGACATCATTAAATCAGTAATTGTCCATGGCTTATCAGAGAAACGTCTAATTGTCATTGTAGATCCTCTTGTAGAGATAGGGTCCATAGTAGCATTAACCCTGTGACCTCCACGGAGATGGGCGTCTAGGAGCGGGTTTAGATTGGAGAAGAATTTTTTATTTTCTAGTGCTACACGAGTTGCGATATTTTTAATTTCATCATCATTTAAAAATTTAAGATTTGTTTTAAGCCAACCATGTTTTCTATGGTATATCATAACTTCAAACTGAGATCCATTAATTGTCAATTCTTCAATTCCTGAGTCTGAGATTAAAATATCTACAAAACCAAGATCAAGTGATTTTTGAACAATATAGGTAATTAATTTGTCTTTTTCTTCTAACCCTAACATAGGTAGATAATATTTAAGTAATTCATTTACTTTTTTAACGTAAACTTTTTTTAGTTCATCATAGTCAAAATTAGTATCTTCGCTTTTTTCAAAAATACCTTCTCTTAGAAGGTCTTCTTTGATTTTTTCAATGATATATCCAGTATATTCACTAACATCCAAAATACCAACTTCATATGTTGGAACCATATCTCCTTCTTCTTTGTATATTGAAATTGGGATTTTCGTATT
>CAKZOW010000121.1 GCA_937138345.1 uncultured archaeon
ATGAAAGGTAAAATTGTTCAGGTAATGGGTCCGGTAGTTGACGTAGAGTTCGACGGATACTTACCAGAAATTAATGAAGCAATTCAAGTTACATTAACTGACGCTAAGGCTGATAGATTAATACTAGAAGTTGCTGCACATATTGGTGATAGTAGAGTTAGAACTATTGCTATGGATATGACAGATGGATTAACAAGAGGACAAGAGTGTATTGCACAAGGTGGACCTATTCAAGTTCCAGTTGGTGAAGCAGTATTAGGAAGAATTTTCAATGTAATTGGTGATCCAGTTGATGAAGGTGAAGCAATTCCAGAAGAGACTCCAAGATGGTCTATTCATAGAGCTGCACCAACTTTTGAAGAACAATCTACAAAAACAGAAATGTTTGAAACAGGTATCAAAGTAGTTGACCTTTTAGCACCATATTCAAAAGGTGGTAAAGTTGGACTATTCGGTGGTGCTGGTGTTGGTAAAACAGTTATTATTATGGAATTAATTCATAATGTTGCATTTAAACATTCAGGATACTCTGTATTTGCAGGTGTTGGTGAAAGAACAAGAGAAGGAAATGACCTTTATCATGAGATGAAAGATTCTAATGTACTTGATAAAGTTGCTTTATGTTATGGTCAAATGTCTGAGCCTCCAGGTGCAAGAAATAGAATTGCATTAACAGGTCTTACTATGGCTGAGTATTTTAGAGATGAGAAGAATCTTGATGTACTAATGTTCGTTGATAATATTTTCCGTTTTGCACAATCAGGTTCTGAGATGTCAGCACTTCTTGGTCGTATCCCATCAGCTGTTGGTTATCAACCAACTTTAGCTCGTGAAATGGGTGCATTACAAGATCGTATTACATCTACTAAAAATGGTTCGATTACATCAGTTCAAGCTGTATATGTTCCTGCAGATGACTTGACTGACCCGGCTCCAGCTTCTGTTTTTGCTCACTTAGATGCAACTACAGTACTTAACCGTAAAATTGCTGAAAAAGGTATCTATCCTGCAGTTGATCCACAAGATTCAACTTCAAGATTACTTGATCCACAAATTTTAGGAGAAGAACACTATAACGTAGCTCGTGGTGTTCAACAAACACTTCAAAAATATAAAGATCTTCAAGATATTATTGCGATTCTTGGTATGGACGAACTTTCTGAAGATGACAAAAATGTTGTTGAACGTGCTCGTAAAATTGAGAAATTCCTTTCTCAACCATTCTTTGTTGCTGAAGTCTTTACAGGTGCACCAGGTAAATATGTTAAACTTGAAGATACAATTTCAGGTTTCAAAGGTATTCTTAATGGTGATTATGACCATATGTCTGAAAACTCATTTTATATGGTTGGCGGAATGGATGAAGCTATCGCTAAAAATGAGAAAAACAAATAAGCATTTTTGCTAACAAAGGACTGTAATGGATAATTTTAAACTTGAAATCCTAACTCCTAATGGTGTTATCTATAGTGATAATGCCCTTAGCGTTGTTCTCCCTGGAGAAGAAGGCGAGTTTGGAGTATTAGCTGGACATGCTTCTTTAACTACCTTATTAGAAGCTGGTGTAGTTGATGTAGAAAAAGAAGATAAATCAGTCGAGTCTATCCTAATCAACTGGGGTGTTGTAAATGTTGATGAGGAAAAAGTTATTGTACTAGTTGAGGGTGCTGTTGCTATTCGTGGCGAAAATGAAAATGCTATAGCTGACGCTCTTGAAGAAGCAAAAGATCTTATTAGTTCTATT
>CAKZOW010000122.1 GCA_937138345.1 uncultured archaeon
GTACAAAATTTATTTTAAAAATCTTTTATACCTCTCCTTACATGCCTCCCAGTAAGGACTCTCACTATTAAAACCAACCATATTACAAGGGTCTAAACCTGTTGTTTCTATGTTTAATTCTCTAGCTAAACGCTTAGTGTAAGCCTCTGCTGAGTCAAAGTGAGAGTCTTCTATTATAGAGGAGTCTTTTTCGTAGTATAAATACTTATGTAGAAGTAAATACATCTGCATAAAGTTATACTCATCAGTTTTAGACCAAGACAACTCTAAAAATTATTATATTCAACATTAAATACTTTCAATCCTAAAGCTCTAGCTCTCCTAACCACCTGTAATCTATCGTCAAACATACCTACAATATAATTATCCTCAGCTATCTTTCTCCACATTTCCTCTTTAACAATCCAATCAGCTCTTTGGTCTCCTTGGTTTCTTATATAGATTTCGTCATGCACTATGCCATTATCCATTAACCATTTATTAGTTTCAGATAGACATACTGCATCACGTCCAGTACATATTATAATTTTAATATCTCCATAATTTTCTATAGTGTCTGTAAGTAATTCAGTAGGTCTATCCACTTCATCCTCACCAACTTTATGCCAGTCATAAGGACTTCTGGTGTCCCTGTTCATGTGAGCCAAAGTGCCATCAATATCAAAGATATAACAAGGAGTATTATCCCTATTCATAGTGATAGTGACAGGAGTAAAGTCAATTGGCTCTCTAGCTACATCTCTCATCAACCCTAAGAACCTATTATACTGTTTTTGTATGATTATATCACCCACTTGTCTAGACCTCTTTAAATCCCTTGAAATAGCTTCTTGTAATTCTATCTCAAAAACCTTAACTCCTGTTGGTACATTCCAATACTTAAACCTCTCTAAATATTTCCTAGTTAAATGTGTTGCATCAACTATAACTGTCTTACCATGATTTAACCCATCATTTATTAAAGTATCTTCATAACGAGTAACTTGTTTCTCAAATTTACCGGTATTGGGTAATACATAGTACTGTTCAACAGACTGTTCAGTAAAACCAAATAGTAACTCTCTTATTTTATCCCTGTTTACTATAACATACATATCTGGGTCATTAAGCCATTGCTCATGCGACCAAGTTGATTTACCACTTCCGGATATACCTACTGTAATTATTAATTTACCTTTATTCATTTTATTATATTGTTAAAATATTACCATTACTACTTAAAACTCCAAATTTATTATCTGTTACTACGCTACCATTACTAAATATTGTGTCTATTTTATTGATAGTTCTTACACCTGCATTAACTATATCTTCACAGTTATGTATATGTCCAAATAAAGATAATTTAGGCTTTAATCTTAAGATGTTATTATATAAAGCCCTACAGCCACAAAATTCTAAATTATTATTTCTACCATAAGATAAATCTAAAATACCTTTTGGAGGCGTGTGTGTGTAACTACTACATCCACATCTAGAGGTATTGTCTTCCAAACCTCATCTAATTTATGTCTAGATTTCATAAAAAACCAATTACCAAAATTAGGACTATAAGGACTTCCCCATATTTTAATACCTTCTACATTTACAGAAGAGTTTTCTAAGTAGATTATGTTTAAATCTATACAAAGTTCTTTAAATTTAGTATTCCATAAAGCTGCTAAAGCATCATGGTTACCACCTATTAATATTTTATGTTTAATAGGTAAGCAAGCGTACCAATTTAAAAAATCCTTAGCTTCCGGTTCATTTTTATACACATCTTTGTAATTACTAAAATCACCAGAATGTATAACAATATCTATACCTTCTGGGACTGTTAACAATCTATGATAAGAGTGTGTGTCCCCAATATGCCATATTTTCATTATATTTTAATTTTTAAGTATTTATAACATTGCTCTGTAACCCAACCTGTTAAATAGGCTTGTGGTTCATCATTTAAAACATCTAAATCTATACCCCTATCGTGATAAATATTATTAACTATGTGTACCACTTCATGAGCAATTATTTTAGGATGTACTTCCTCTTTTACTATTAAGTAATATACCGTATAACCATTCTTTAAATGTTTTGGAAATACTACAGCATCAAAAGCAGGTAAGTCTTTTAACTCATACTTTTCGGACAACCCTTCAAAGTCATCCGATTGTATAAGTATCAAATCACCAAAATAAATAGGTATTTTAATTTTCTTCTTCAACATTACTTTCCCCTTTATCTAATTGCTTAGTTTCCATTTCTAAAAATCTATAGGATAATTCAACGCTCTCTCCTATTTCATCAGAGTTTTTAAGTACGAAATCTATTAATTTACCTACAAAACCTTTATTAGGTTCTAAATTATCTTTGAAGTACTTTTCAGCAACTAACCATTGGTCTAAATGATTTTTAGGGTTTCTAGCTATCATATCTCCAACTTTAGGGCTACCATTTAATTTATCTTCATCAGATACAGAAACTTCTTCCAATACCTCACCTTTGATAAAAGGTCTCATCTCACTAACACTTTTTCTCTTATACTCTTTAAATTCACTCATTACTTTAATAATTTTTTAAAATGTTTAATTAATTTTTCCATCTTACTGTCGTAAAAATCTTCGAAAGTGTCAAAACTCTCACTATTCTTTTCATATAAAGCAAAATATACGTTTCTTAACCTCTTAGAAGGAGATTCTGGTTGTATTTTTTTATTCCTACTCATCACTTACAGATTTTGATTT